>CAZZGS010000099.1:0-10722 GCA_964653845.1 uncultured Bryobacter sp. | reverse complement strand
TCCCGCCGGCAAGCCGCGAGGGCCGCAATTCACAGGCACACCTTTCCAGTTGCAGTACGAATTCTGGCCTGGCCTGGGCACCTTGTCGGGATCGAAATCGACGTAGTTTGAGACAAAGAGATCGAGGCGTCCATCGCGGTCGTAGTCGATGAAGGTGCAGCCGGCTCCCCAACGCCGGGCTTTGTCGATCAAACCAGCCTCGGCAGTCACGTCGGTGAAGGTGACAACGCCTTTGGTATTCGGACCGTTGTTGCGATAGAGCACGTTTTGTCCCCAGTAAGTGACAAAAAGGTCATCCCATCCATTGTTGTTATAGTCTCCGGCACAAACCGCCGAGGCCCAGCCTGTCTTCTTCAGGCCAGCCGCTTCTGTCACATCGCTGAAGGTGCCGTCGCGATTGTTCTTGTAGAGCCGATTGCTGGCTGTCGAGCCTTCAAGAGTTGTGCCATTCAAGAGAAAGATATCGAGCCAGCCATCGTTGTCGTAGTCGATGAAGGCAACACCACAGCCGACTGTTTCGAGCAGATATTGCTTGGCTTCGCGCCCGCCGTAAGTGGAGGGTTCGAGCAATCCGGCCTGCCTGGCCACATCGACGAACTTCGCGTTGAAGGGGAGCCCTGAGGGTTTTCCGCGTTGGAGAGGCCGAGCTACTCTGGACACCACACCTTGTCCCCCGGCTACGCTCGCAGCCGCCAACAGGGAGAAAAGCGATCGCCTTGTCGATTTATGCATGTGTCAATCGTTGTACCAGATTGTTGTCTCCCCCGACGTCGGTGAGGCGGAATTCGCGCCCCTGGAAGAAGTAGGTCAACCGCTTGTGATCCATTCCGAGGAGACCGAGCATCGAGCCATGAAGGTCATGCATGGTCACCTTGTCTTCGACTGCCTTGAGCCCGATCTCATCTGTTGCCCCGATTACCTTGCCCCCTTTGATGCCGCCACCGGCCATCCAAACTGTGAAGCCATAGGGGTTGTGATCGCGGCCATTGCGATTGCCGCCGCCACCCTCTGCGCCATCGGTGAATGGCGTGCGGCCAAAGTCTCCACCCCACAACACGACAGTGCTTTCGAGCAAGCCGCGAGACTTAAGATCGGCAAGCAGGCCGGCAATCGGTTTGTCTACCTTCTTTGCCATGTAGCGGTGGTTCTGGTCGCACTCGTTGTGGCCATCCCAGCCGACCTCGGCGCCCTTCTTGCCGCCTGAATAGAGCTGTACGAAGCGTACGCCCTTTTCGACCAAGCGACGGGCCATCAAACACTGCGTGCCAAACTCGGCTGACATTGGATCGTCGATGCCGTATAGCTTTCGAGTCACATCGCTTTCTTTCGATAGATCTGTCACGTCCGGTACTGACATTTGCATCTTGAAGGCGAGCTCATAAGATGCCATCCTCGCCGCTAGCTCGGAATCGTCATTGCGCGCCTCACGATGGTCTTCGTTCATGCCTTTCAAGAGATCCAGCATCTTGCGTTGTTCTCCATCCGACATCCCCTCGGGCCTGCGGATGTTGAGGATAGGCGGGCCTTCGCTGCGCAATACCGTGCCTTGGTAAGCGGCTGGAAGAAAGCCCGATCCGTAAGCTGGGGATCCCGCCTTGATGCCTCCATCCAGCATCACGACATACGCTGGAAGGTTTTCGCTTTCATTCCCAAGGCCATAAACAACCCACGATCCAACGCTGGGGCGGCCCACTCTGCCCCAGCCCGTGTTGAGCCAGGTCTGGCCGGTGACGTGCGTAAACCCGTCGTGATGGCAAGAGCGGATTACGGCCAGATCATCGGCATGCGCCGCCACGTTCTCGAATAGCTCTGAGATTTCGATCCCCGATTGTCCGCGCTTCTTGAACTTGAGCGGCGACCCCATCAACGGAGTCTTGTCCATGTTGGAGAACTGAAAATCTACTTTGCCAAAGCTCTTGGGGATCGGCTGCCCATGCAGCTTGTTTAGCTCTGGTTTTGGATCAAATGTATCGATGTGGCTAGGGCCGCCATGCATGAACAGGAAGATGACGCTTTTGCCCTTGGCATCGAAGTGGGGCTTCTTGCGAGCAAACGGATCGGCAATACTTGCCGCCGGCAACAAGGAAGATGCCGCCATTGCGCCAAAGCCTAGCCCGCTCTTCTCGAGGAAATTCCGTCTCGATACCGCTTGAATCGTCTTTGGACAATACATTGACATGAACTTTCTCCTAGTCGAGGTAGACGAACTCGTTCGTATTCAGTAGCGCGAGACAGATCTGCTCCAGGCTCACTGTTGCCGCCTTTTCGCGTTCCGCCGGTTTCGGCAGCCTACCGAGGATACGCTGCCAGGCCGTCTCTACTTGCTTAGCGGTGCTGCCTGGATATGCGTTGCGCAGCTTTGCTGCAAGTTGCTTGGCCTGCCCAACCATGAAGTCGCCATTCATCAGGGTGAGTGCTTGTGGAGCCACAGTCGTATTATCGCGACGAGAACAACTCATCGAGCTATCCGGTGTATCGAAGGTGGAAAGCATCGGCATTGGGAAGGTCCGCTTTACGTAGAGGTAAACACTGCGCCTTGTGTGTTCGCGTTCGTCCATTGCCTCGGGCCATTGGTTGCGAGCCCACATCACGGTGTATTCTTCTTTGCTCAATTTCGGGATCACCGGACGGCCGCCCATCTTCAGATTCAAGTCGCCGCTTACTGCCAAAACAGAATCTCGCAGGGTTTCTGCATCGAGACGCTGTCGATTCATTCGCCACAAGAATCGGTTGTTGGCATCCACCTTGGCATTGCCCTCATGAGCTTCAGTCGAGCGCTGATAGGTGTCGGATAGCAGAATCATCCGGTGCAACTTTTTGAGGCTCCATCCTTGCGAAACAAACTCACTCGCCAACCAGTCGAGCAGTTCCGGATGGGTTGGTTCTTCGCCCTGCCTGCCAA
The DNA here is from genome assembly GCA_964653845.1 of uncultured Bryobacter sp. Lineage (GTDB taxonomy): Bacteria > Acidobacteriota > Terriglobia > Bryobacterales > Bryobacteraceae > Bryobacter. The sequence goes on along the minus strand of CAZZGS010000099.1, from coordinate 7,820 downwards.
AGTCATTCGGCGTACCAACGATGCCCCGGCCGAAATGCCAGTGCCAAACGCGGTTCACCATCACTCTCGCTGTCAACGGATGATCCGGCTCAGACAACCACAAAGCCAGAGCCTTTCGCCGTGCCAACTTTTTGTCCGGGTCATCGTCAATTGTTTTGCCACCAGCGAGCATGGCCGGAAAAGCTGGACCCACGGCTTCTCCCTTTGCGCGCCAGTCACCACGGTGCGTTATGTGAATGGTGGGCGTCACCGCCGCGTGTCCCAACACAGTGGCTGTTTGGGCTACCGGATTCGCCTTGAGTGCGGCTTTGCCCAAGTCCACCACCAACGCTTCGCGCTCTTCGCTTTCCTTGGCCGTCAGCGGAATGTCTGCTTCTTTTCCTTCGGCGTTTTCCTGCAGGCCGGCTTCGGTCATGGCCGCTTCCAGTTTTGCGGCCAATGTTCGCTGAACCACGCTTCTTTTGTCTACTGCAGTGTCATAGGCCGCCAACACATCTGCGCCGAAGCGCTGTCGCACTGCGTCCACCACACGCTTTCTTGCCGCCTGGTCGATCCGCTGGATCGCGCCTTTCAGTTCTTCTACCTTCAACCAGCTTGGATAGCCTGACTTGAGGCCGAAGGTTGCGAACTGGCTCACCACAGGTACTTCCTTCTCTTCGCTCCCAGCAAAGACGGCCATCATGGCGTGGTAATCCTTCTGTGTGATCGGATCGAACTTGTGGTTATGGCACCGGGCGCACCCCAAGGTAAGACCGAAGAAAGCCTCGCCGGTAGTATCGACAACATCGGTCAACCACTCGTAGCGCACCTGGCCGCCGAACAAGGCAGCCTCGTGATAGGCAGGGCCGATCGTGTACATGCCGGTGCCAATCGTCGCGTTCAGGTTCTTCACTTTGCTCTCGGGAATCTTGAAACCACCATCGAGGTCAAGGTCGTCGGGGTACAACTCATCTCCGGCCAATTGCTCCTTCACGAACCGGTCGTAAGCCTTGTCTTCATTCAAGCTCTGGATCACGTAATCCCGGTATCGCCAGGCATTTGGAAAGTAGATATCGGTCTCAAAACCACCGGTGTCGGCATAGCGCACTACGTCGAGCCAGTGCCGGCCCCAACGTTCTCCGTAACGCGGAGAAGCAAGCATGCGGTCCACTACTTTGGCGTAGGCATCCGGGCTGCGGTCGGCCTCAAACGATTCCAACTCTTCGGGTGTCGGCGGTATTCCCAGCATGTTAATGCTCAACCGCTTGAGCAGCGCACGACGACCGGCCTTTCCAACCGGAACCAATTTTTGTTCTTTCAGTTTCGCAAGTACAAACGCATCAATTGGACTGGAAGCGCCCGGCGGCACAGTAGGTCTCTTTAACTTTTGAAAGGACCACCATGTGGGCTGAGCCTGGATTGCCGCCTCGCCCCACTTGGCCCCGGCATCAATCCAGCCGCGAATCGTTGCCACTTCCGATTCACTCAAGGCTTTCTTGCCCGGGGGCATGGCCAGAGTGCCTTTACGTTCCACCGCTTGAAATAAAATACTGTCCGTTGCCTTGCCAGGCACTATTGCGGCGCCACGTGCTCCGCCCTGCAGCATTGTCTCGCGGCTGCGCAAATCGAGACCGCCCATCTTGGCTGCCCCATGACAGGAAACGCACTGGGTGGCCAAAATGTTGCGAGCCGATTCATCATCAGCTAGCACGGCCGATGCGCAGGAGAGCGCGATCCACAAGATTCGCATTTGTATCATTTCTATCGAACTCTTAATCTTTTGGCAAGCCTAATCGCCACTGCTTCAAACTCTTTTCCAGCCAGGACCCATCCCGTTCAGCATGGCAAGTGAGGCAAGCATTGGGGCTCTCCTGCCTTCCAAAACGGAGAGTCGGCTCTGCCCGGGGCCGATCGTCGATCTGATGACTGCGGGCAGAGAAGAGCAGACTATTCATGATTTTTGGCATATGGCAGTTTACGCAGAGGCTTGCCTCGCCGCCGGCGTGCCGAGTGTGTCCCGCCGCAGAATACTTCGCTGGATGACACTGCAGACACATCTGGTTTGAATCTGCCTCGTGTTTGAGCGAAGTGCGGTTGGCGGCGGGATTCGCCGGATGTGGATCATGGCAATGCCCACAATGCGCCTCGCCTTTCTGAAAGCATGCCGACCGTTCAAAGGATTCGACAATAAATGTAGTCTCGCGAAAGCGACCATCTCGATAAAAAGCCTTTCTTGAAAACTCCGAATACGGCCGGCGCTGGTAGCGTGGCGGAAAACCTTGCGGCTCACGAATCGCAGACTGCGCATGGCACTGCGCACAAACCTCTACATATCCGCGATGATCGATTTTCTTGAAGCTCCACCTGGATGCGCTTCCTTTGACATGCGCGGCAGATGGCCCATGACACATCTCGCAATTTACGCCCGGCTCGAGAAATCCCTTCGCCTCAAGCTGGCTTGTATGGCAAGGCGCGCAGTTTTGCCGATAAGAGGTGACATCGCGCATCCGGTGAAAATTACCCAGCTCGGTTCGCGCGGAATCCGGCGGATCAATCATCCTCCAATAGTTGATCCATTCCCCTTTGAGGTTGTTGTATTGCAGGGGTAGCACGTGTAACTCCCCATTGGGAGCCTTGGTGGCATAAGCCTGCTGCCACTTGGACCCGATTGTGTAGTCCACGCGGAAGCGGTCCCACAGCCCAGTTTCGCGCCGTAAATCCACAAAATATTTGCCCTCTTCAATGACGCCTTTGACCAAGGCATTTCCGTCACCGCCAAAAGCTGCCAGACGAGAGAAGTCTCCCATCACGCCCTGTGGCTCGATCTTGCGTAGCATTTTGGCCATGCCTGTGCCACTCCAGCTATCCCACTGCGCCCGATGGCAGGGCTGACAGGATTCGCTGCCTGCGTATGCGTTGCGAGAATCTTTCGCCAGCCGGACGACCGGTTCTCTTTTCGTTGCCAATACTTTCTCTGAAGTTTCGGTCAACCGCTGCCTGACCTGCCGCCATTCGCGTTCTGGTATTCCTTCTGGTGCCTGGAAGCGATCGAGTGTTTCCAGTGTTTCTCTCGCCTTGTGTTTGGCCGCCAGCTTTTCGCCGCGATTGGCCAGCACGGCTGCCAGAGTCCCCGTGAGGAGAGGGTTTTCAGGATAGAGCCTCAGGGATTCCTGCGCGTAGTAGAGGCCGGTGGGGTAGTCGGTCAGATCAAAGCTGGCTCGTGCTCCTGCTTCATAAACCTGCGCCAGCAACCAGGATGCCGGGAACTTCTTGAGAAACTCGCTCACACGGGTTCGCCGCGCCACAGGATCCAATTCCCGATAGAGAATCTGAAATGCCTTTCGCTCTTCGGCATTTTCCACCTGATCGAGCAAAGTAATCCCGCGGGATTGGCCGCTGCTGAGCGCAACATCCAGATCCTGGGCTAACAATACGCAACTGAGCAGATTCAGCAACATGAATTTTTATTCGTCGTGGCTAATTGTTTCAAATTATGTCGTTGAAGTGAATTTTAATCTGATATAACTATCTTCACGATTTCAGACGGTTTAATGAATCCAGCCGACAACCTGAATTTCGCCTAAACGGGAGGTAGTACCACAATGATCAGAAGTACCTTGCTCGTCCTTACGCTGAGTGTCTTGAGTGCAACTGCGGCATTTTCTCAAGCATCCAGCGCCACCATCAACGGAACCTTGCGCGACTCTTCGGGTAGCATTATCCCGGGAGGAGCGCTAGTGCTCCGCAATTCATCCATGTCGATCGAAACCCGATCCCAAAGCAATGAAGCCGGCTACTACGCGTTTTTAAACATCCTTCCAGGGCAATACACACTGGAGGTTTCCAAGGCAGGCTTCCGAACCAACAAACTAAGCCAGTTCACTTTGTCAGTGAATCAGACGGCAACCATCGACGTCGTTATGGAAATTGGCTCTGTCGACCAGTCAATCAACGTCGAAGCGATTGGCGCGGAAGTACAGGCATCCACTGCCGAAATCGGCGCAGTCGTCGCCAGACAGCAAGTGGTTGACCTCCCGTTGAACGGACGCAACTTCACACAGCTTCTGTCCCTGACCCCAGGGGTCGCCCCGGTTAGCGTCTCTCAGAATACGGGCTCCGGCTTCGCACATCCCGGCATTGGTGCCTTCATCTTCCCGGCCATCAACGGCCAAACCAACCGCTCCAACTTCTGGACTCTGGACGGTATTACCAACCAGGGACTGATGCTTTCCACTCCCGCTGTCAATCCGATCATTGACGCGATCGCCGAATTCAAAGTGCAGTCGCACAATGATCAGGCTGAGTTTGGCGGAGTACTCGGTGGCGTCATCAACGTAGCCACACAGAACGGCACCAATCAACTGCATGGTTCCGCCTGGGAATATGTGCGCAATAGCGAGTTCGATGCCCGCAACACATTCCTTCCGTTAGTCACGCCCTTTCGCCAGAACCAGTTCGGTGCCGCTGTTGGCGGCCCGGTTGTCATCCCGAAACTCTTGAATGGCCGCAACACCACCTTCTTCCACGGTGCTTATCAGGGTTGGAGATTCCGCAGAGCCAACAATGCGCTGTTTCGTGTGCCCACGGCAGCCAATCTCAACGGCGATCTAAGCGATGAAGCACGGCAAATTTTCGACCCCTTCACATCCCGCGCCAATCCAAACGGACCTGGCTTTATTCGCGATCCGTTTGCAGGTAACCGTATTCCGGCCAGCCGCATCAGCCCCGGCAATCTGCTCTATGCCAGAACCACTTTCCCAGTTGGTGGCGCGCCGATTACCGCGGATCGCAACGCGCTTGACCCCTCTGGCTTCAGCCAGAATCAGGAAGAGTACTCATTCCGTGTCGATCGCGTCCTTAGCCCCAAAGACAATGTCTTCTTCCGCTTGAGCCACTCCATGCTCGACCAGACAGCTTCCGGTGGCCGTCCCATCCTCGCCAGCTTCCGCGAGTTTAACGCAATCAACATTGGGACAAGCTGGGTTCATACCTTCAACCCATCCACGATCCTGCAGGTTCAGTTCGGCCGGCTCACAAACGTGGATAATAGCGGCCACCGCTTCCGCAGTCTGCCCGCCAATTTCGTCCGGGACGTTGGCTACAATCCGGTTTTTTGCTGTAACTTTCTCGATGGTCAAACCCTGGTTCCTGCGCTCAACATCGATGGATGGGTTGGTGGAGCTGAGGGTAGCTCATTCAACCGGCCGTCAGACGTTTGGCAGTACAAATCGTCGTTCACCAAAATCAAAGGCAATCACCAGATCAAGATGGGTGGCGAATGGAACAACATGGACTTTCTGGGTTCACCACGAAATGCCAGTGCAACGTACCGTCCGATCCAGACCTCCAACCCGCAGAGCCCCGGCAATACCGGCAGCCAGCTTGCCAGCTTCCTGCTCGACACTCCCGACGCAGCCAGCTTCCGCAATCGCTCCACCACGGTGCGTCGCGGCGGCCACATGGCCTTCTTCGTTCAGGACCAATGGAAGGTTTCGTCGCGCCTGACGGTCAACCTGGGCTTGCGCTACGACAAAACCTTCATTCCGCCACTTGGCCAGGAAGGCAACGAGAATATTTTCACTGGTGGCTATGATCTGCAACGGGGCGTCTACCTCATCCAGAAGCAGCCCGGCTCGTGCGAAGAACTCAAGAAGGCCCCCTGCGTTCCGGGTGGCAGGCTACCCGCCAATGTAGAACTCCTCCCAAACGCAAAACTATATAAAAACACGAACGACAACTGGCAGCCTCGCGTCGGCTTCGCTTACCGCGTTGGCCCGCGCACTGCCATCCGTTCTTCATTCGGCGTATTTTTCGACAATTATGCCGCTGTGGTTCAAACCGCTCAAAACTATTCCGCTCAATGGCCCAGCGTCGGCGAACAGTTACAGGAAAATCTCAACAATCCTACTGCGGCACAGCCGACACCTACTTTCGTAGGGCGCAACCCTTTCCCGTCTGGCGCACTTCCTGAAGCCACACCCTTCAATCAAGTGCAGTGGTACATGGATCCCAACTTCCAGAATCCTTATTCGCTGCAATGGAACTTCGGCGTCCAGCATCAGATCAATTCCGACACCGTTGTCACCGTGAATTACGTCGGCTCCAAATCAAGCCGTCTCGATATCGGTGGTTTCTACAATGTCGCCACCACACCCGGTCCCGGCAACTTCCGTGAACGCTCACCCTTCCCCTACATCAGGCCCACCTACTACGACCGTAGCTGGGGACGTGGCAACTACAACAGCTTCCAGTTCTTGCTCGACAAGAAGTTCAAGGGCGGTTTTGCTTACATGGTCAACTACACCTATTCGAAGTCGATCGACATCGGTTGCTCCGGTTGGTATGGTGTCGAAGGCTGCTCGATCCAGGACCCTTACAAGTTCAACAACGACCGCAGCGTCTCCGGCTTTGACTTGACGCACGTCGCCACCATGAACTTCGTCTACGAACTACCCTTCGGTGCGGGTAAAAGGTTCCAGACCGGCAATAAGGTGAGTGATTACATCATCGGTGGCTGGCGCACCAATGGCATTATTCGACTCAGCTCCGGTCAGCCCTATAATCTCCAGATCAACGGCGATTTGGCCAATACAGGCAACTCCAACTATCTGCGGTTGAACTTCCTTGGCAACCCCAAGCTCGAAAACCCCACCACAGGTGAATGGTTCGACAGATCAAAGGTCGCCTCACCCGCTCCATTCACTTTCGGTAACTCCGGCCGCTTCCGCATGCGTTCCGACGGTTGGGAGAATTTCGACCTCTCCGTCTTCCGCGAATTCCCACTAAAGTTCCTCGGCGAAGGTCGACGATTCGAACTCCGCGTAGAGGGCTTCAACATGTTCAACCACGCCGTCTACGCTCCTCCCAATGCCAACTTGTCCAACGGCCCTCTCTTCGGGCGGGTAACCGGCACGGCCAACCAGCCGCGCCAGCTCCAACTCGGTGGTAGATTCGTGTTTTGATGATCATCCCAATTCTTCTGCTGGCCTCAGTGGCATTTGCCCAAAACCTTTGCCAGGGGCCAGCAGATCTAGAAGTCCAACTTAAGACTAAACCCGCCGCCAGCGCACACAATGCGCTCGGCGGGTTTTTCATCGCCCGCAATCTCCCCACCTGCGCCATCGCCTCCTTCCGCGACGCGATCCGCCTCGATCCCAACCTCTTTGCCGCCCGCCTTTCCCTCGCAGGGCTCCTCACTCAACAAAACCAGCTTCCGGCTGCTGAGCAACAATTCCGCGCCGTCCTCACCGCCCAGCCTAAAAACACGCTTGCCCTCCGGGGCCTTTCCCGCGTCCTGATCCTGGGCGCACAATATTTAGTTGCCATCCCAATCCTCGAAGAGGCGCTCGTCCTTGAGCCCCGCGAACCCGGCCACTACCTGGCCATTGGCTACGCCTTCGCGGCCCTTGATCGCTTTGAAGAATCAGCCACAGCCTTCACCGCTGCCCTCCGCCTTAACCCTTCGAGCGACGCGGCCCACCTTGCTCTGGCGCGCGCCCTCATCGCCCTCCGCGATTTCACCCCGGCACTCACTCACCTTGCCGCCTACCGCGGTCCTGACCGCTTCGAAGCCGCCTACTTGAACGGACTCGCTTTCCGCGGTGTCGACCGCCTTGCTGAATCCCAATCCGCACTCGCTCAGGCCGTCATACTCAACCCCAATCACCCCGATGCTGCCTTCCAACTCGGCCTCGTCCTTACCCGCCAGAGCAAGTTCGCCGAAGCCCGCCCCATCCTCGAGACCGCCAGATCCCTCAGCCCCAAAGCCGCTGAAATTCACTTTCAGCTTGCCACCGTCTACCGCAATCTGAACGAGCCCGATCTCTCCGCCGCCGCTCTTG
>CAZZGS010000098.1:0-10760 GCA_964653845.1 uncultured Bryobacter sp. | reverse complement strand
CGCAGGCGCGATGGCCGCGTGCTGGTCCTTAACGAATCCTCGGGTGAGTGGCAGATCACTCGCGAGACACTTCGGTTCGCCCATTCGCTGTATCTTCGAGACAAACGTGACTATGAGGAACTCCCGGAACGCCTGCGCCCTCCCAAACTGCTTGAAGTATCTGGCCTTGATCACGTGGTTCTCACTACATATGCGGGAATCCTCTTTCGGGATTTGTTGGATCGCTTCCACGGTGATCGGGGCACCGCCGTTGGAGCATACAATGGCGGCCCTGGCAATCCTAATGCCCGTTACGAAGCGGGCGTCAAAATGGTGGCGCGTCACGCACGGAAGATCTTGGAGCAGGCTGCGGCGCTTCGAGGTGAGCGTGTGGTTAATCGACGGTTCCTTCGATCGGTTCCCAGTCATAGCCGTTAACATCAAATCGAGCCAGGCTTATGATGTTGTGCAGACCAGCGCGGCGGTGCCGGTGATTCGGAAGTGGAGGTGAATAAAGGAATAGCGTCGGCGTTGGGCCCGAGAGGGGAAAACTAAATCTAACGGCGCTTATCGGAGGCGTAGACAGCTCCGGTGTTGGTTTCGCTGGGCGAACATTCAACTTCACCGCTGAAGGAGTAAAAATAGTAGGTAGTCCCGATGTGTTCGCTCGTTCCTGCCGCCTTTTCAGCATCCATTACCAGAAGAGTGGTTGGCTTCAAGGTAGCCAGAATGGTCCTTCCGCCCTCCTCGTGGATGGAAGTCAGGCGTGGCAGCGCGGTGGACACGCTCATGTTCTCGTCGAGAATGCTTTACCGTTCACCGTCCAAGGCCACATTCCTCCGCCCATCCATCCGTGCGTAAATCCGCCGCGATTCATAATAGAGCGAGCTTCGTGGCGCTCTTTTCACTGGCCATCCCAAGTCCAAGAATGCGACAGACAGACCCGGCGATCATCAGTTCTTCGTCGGTACGAATGACGTAAACCGTGACCCGGCTGGCATCCGTGGAAATCACTTTCGCAGTCTCGGCATTGCGCGACTCATTCAGTTCAATGCCAAGGAAGCCCAACCCCTCACAGATGCGTGCGCGGACGGCTGGCGCATTTTCGCCGATGCCTCCAGAGAAGATCAAAGTGTCTAGTCCATCTAGCACGGCAGAATAAGCTCCAATCCACTTCTTCGCCTGATAGCAGAACAGTGTCACCGCTTCAGCCGCGCGGACATCTTCGGTTTCATGCGCGAGTAAGACCCGCATATCGGAGCTAGTCTCCGATACGCCCAGAAGCCCCGACTCGTGATTCATCATTTGATCAAATTTCGCCGCAGTCATTTGTTCGCTTCGCACCAAATACGAAACCAGGCCAGGATCCACGTCGCCGGAACGGGTGCTCATCACCAGACCGGCAGCGGGCGTCAACGCCATCGTCGTGTCCATGCTGCGTCCGCGAAGCACGGCGGCCATGCTCGCGCCGTTGCCTAGATGAGCGAGGATTACCCGCCCGTTCGCCGTTCTTGTGCCCGCGATCCGTTCGAGTTCCTGCATCAAATATGCGTAGGACAAACCGTGAAAGCCGTAACGTTGAACGCCCTTGGTATCGTATCGGCGTGGGATTGGCAGCAGACGCGCCGCGCGTGGCATTTCGTGATGAAACGCCGTGTCGAAGCAAGCGATCTGCATCAGGTCTGGGAACTTGCGATGAAAGGCCTCGGCCAACAGGATCTCTTGCGGCAAATGCTCGGGACTAAATGGACTGAGCTGACGCAAATCCTCGATCATCTCCGGCGTGATCCGCTGCGGTTGCCAATACTTCGGTCCGCCATGCACCACGCGATGGCCGACTGCGGCCAAAGTGTCGCCTTCGATTCGTTCCTGAATCCAATCCATCAGCAGGCCCACGGCTGAGGCGTGGTCCGCTACAGCCACAGCCCGCGAGAAGTTATCGGCATGGTTCAAGCTTTTTACCGAGAATGTACCTTGAGGAAGGCCCAACCCTTCGATTTTTCCGTCCAGTTTCCGCACCAATGACTCGTCTGATTCAAACAAGGCAAACTTGATGCTTGACGAGCCGGCATTGATTGTCAGGATGTTTGGTCTGTCTGACTTCACAAATGTTCCCTCCACAGGGGGGTCATAGCCAACCCCCGCCAAAACCCGCTCGCCGCAAGCCTGTGACGATGTGTGGGCAATTGTGCATCAATCGCCATAACAATCCGGTTCGATAGTTTTCGATCATCAAAATAATCGGCCCTTGATTCAGACCGAAGTGCCACGGCGAAACCCACCAGCCATACGGATTGCCGGGCTCTCCGGGATGGGTCGGATTAAAAGAGGCTTTGAAGCCGTAGGAATTGAACTGGGTCAACTTGGCTTGGTGTATGCAATGATCCAGGGCGAAGAGCACGATTTCTGGCGCGAAGGGGAGAGATGCTACCAACGCCCATGGAGCCAGAGTGCCATCGTCGGGACCGTAAGGCACGCCGCGCCCTGCATAATCGAAAAACCGCCGCTTGATGCCCGCTACTTTGAGGGTGCCTGGACCAGGTCCTTCGCTGGCAGTGATTCCCCAACAACATGAAGCATAGCCCGCGAAGTTTTGCGGGTTGTCGATGGCGTATTGCTGTTGCACATAAGTTGCCCGGCGGCTGTTCTCGAAGTAGTCGATGCCTTTATCGCGCATGAAATCATCTTGAATGCCGCGAAAGTCTATCCATACGTGCGAGAGCTGGTGGGTAAACAGCGGTCCGGCATAGAGATACTCATATCCGTAAGATTGTTTCCACTGATAAGTAGAAGCCCACGCGCGGTAGCTGCTCTCATGTAGCGGATGAGTCGGTGAGCCCAGACCCAATATGTATAGCAGCAGCGCCTCGTCATAGCCCTTCCAGCGGTATTTTAGAAATCCGCTTTCGGGCTTCCAGCCGTGCGTAACCGTTTGGCCCCGGTTCTGCGCCCAGTTCCAATCGGCGCGAAGGTAGAGTGCGTCTGCAAGGGCGCGGATTTCACGCTCTTCGGCTGTCTGTGCATCAAAATATATTCCCGCAGTCAATGCTCCCGCCAAGAGAAAGGCGCTGTCTACCGTTGACAGTTCGCATTGCCAGGCGCGCCTGCCGGTCTTCATGTCGAGAAAATGATAGTAGAAGCCGCGGTAGCCGGTCGCGTCAGGTTCGGGGCCTTGGTGACTGTTCCAGAAAAACCGAAGGGTGGTCAGCGTTCGTTCTACTGCGGCAGAACGCGCCATGAACCCCCGCTCGACAGCCACTGGATATGCCGCCAAGGCGAGACCGGTGGCGGCAATACTGGCTGGCCAGTCAGCTGCCGTCTTGTCAAGCACCAGACCGTTGGTTGGATTCACCTCGTGCAAAAAGTAGTTGAAGGTTTCGCGTTGAAGCTTTTCAAGGTCGGCATCGAGGGCCGGCCGCCCGCCGCTGTTGGGTTCACCCGGCTTGCGGGCTCGAGGCGTCGGCGCTGTGGCATCGGGCGCGGTTTGGGGCTCAATCATGTTTTACCCTCATGCTATTCACTTCGCAGGAAGCCGACGCTCTGCGGCTTGTTATTGATGCGGTGGCTTTTGGCACTATTTTGTCTGGTGCTCTACGGCCGTTTCCAAATGGTGGGCGCTGATTGTGCCGCAGCAACAACCTTCTTCATCCACGACCGGTAAACTTGTGGCTCGGTGCTCATGAAGTTTCCGGTGACCTTCTTCGACCGGCTCATGAGTGCTACAGCACGCGGAGGCAGGTCGCATTATTTCCTCGACGCGAAGTTCCGAAGCAAGCCGGTTATCAGCCCCGACGCTACAACACACGTCGCGCTCAGTAACGACACCCACCAATTTGCGGGTGTTGATATCCTGAACGACCGGCGTGCAACCGCATCCAGAATCGCGCATTGCGAGCGCAGCCTTTGCCACCGTGTCTTTCGGCGTGCAGCACGAAGACGCTTCTATTGGTTTCATCACATCTTTACAGCAACTCATTTTCTTTTCTCCATTCTTTGACATAAAAAACTTGCTTACCAAATCATTGAGGGGCAACGGCCTCGCGGGGATCTTCCTACGACGATCACCGTTGGCTAGAGTTCCAGCCCTCTGTGTTCAACTGGACTCGGCGCAGTCCAGTTTTATGGATCAGACGCAAAACCCCGCATGCATTCGGGGGGTGTCTCGTAGATGACTGTGGATATTCGTTGTCTTAGTAACATGTGTTGCCTATTATGAATCAGTGGAAGGTCTCTCCTGCACTGGATGTTCAGCGGGTTTCGGGTCGACTATTGAGGTCGCGCTTTTGTCCTTTGATTGGCTCTCATCGCTTGTGACCCGCCCGTCCACCAATAGAAGAACCCGGTCCACCTCACCGATCATGCGCTCGTCATGAGTCACGACCAAAATTGCGGTGCCTTGTTCCGAGCTCACCTTGCGCAACATCCGCATCACACTGAGACCGCGATCGGTGTCGAGAGAAGCTGTCGGTTCATCCGCAAGAATCATAGCCGGACGGTTTGCCAGCGCCCTCGCGATGGCCACGCGCTGTCGCTCACCGCCGGACAGCTTTTCTGGAAGTTGACCGGCACGGTCTCTCACTTCCAGGTAATCGAGCAACTCGGAAGCACGGTCATGGGCCTTTGCTCCGGACGTGCCAATCAGATCCATCGGAAGGGTAATATTCTCCTCGGCCGTAAGAAAGGGAATCAGGTTGGAAAACTGGAAAATGAAGCCGATCTTTTCGCGGCGGAGCCGCTGGAAATCCCTCTTCCCCTTCTTGTAGATGTTGTCGCCATCGAGGATCAGTTCTCCCTCGGTTGGGATTGTAACCAGTCCCAGTATCATCAAGAGCGTGGTTTTCCCGGATCCGCTTGGCCCCATAATGGCAAGCAGTTCCCCTTTGTTCACGGAAAGGTCAATTCCTTTAAGCGCTTCGACTTTCGTTCGTCCCTGCCCATAAGTCATGACCAGCTTTTTAGTTTCGATCGCTTGTTCCATATTCAAATCCTCAGGTCTCCCCTCACGTGCCTAATACGAGCCGCGCGTCGACCTGCATGGCACGCCGAACGGCAACCAGGCTGGCAAGGACCGAAACGACAGTAATGATGACCAGCATTTGTCCCAGGTCGCCGACGGTGGCTGAGACTCGTCTGGGGAAATAAGGTTCGCTAGCGAACTCAAGCAGGGCTCCCAAAACGGTGCCAAGAAGTCCCATAAGAACAGCTTGTTGAATGATCATGCTGTAGATGCGCGACGTTTGTGTACCGAGCAGCTTGAGTACGGCAATATCTTTGATTTTGTCGAGAGTGAACGTATAGGTTATCAGTCCGATAATCACGCCGGCGATGATCAGCAAGAGCAGGCGGAAAAGCGAAAGCTGCATGACGATGAGGCGGTTAGCGCCCATCAGTTGTATGTTGACTTGTCGCGCGGAAGTGTACACTTCGAGATGTTTCCAATGCCGGATCTCGGATGCCACATCCTCCAGAGAGGCTCCGGGTTCAATCTTTACTGCAATGGCGTTGATCACATGAAGGTTCTCCGATACTGAGGAGGCCTTTCGCATGTCAGGCGCAGCGACACGGGGAGCCACTGCCGCCGCGCCGCCGAGTTGGCCTCCGGTGCGTCTTCGCATGTTGCGAAGTAGATCCGGATCTGGTTGGAAGATGATGTTTTGCGCGTCGGCCAGCCTCACGTAAATAACAGGGTCGGCATTGAATCCGACGATGTTTTTTGTCAGGCCCACCACAGTGTAGTCGAAGCCACGCATGCGGATGATCTCCCCGAGCTTCAAGCCGGTCTTCACATCTGCAACAACTTCAAAGTGGCTCGCTTCGATTCCGCGCCCAGCGACAATCATTGGCGGACCACCGATGTGATCAGCCTTATAGCCAATCAACAGGAACCTCAATTCGCGCACCATATTGATCCAATTTGGTTCGACCATTGTTGCTGTACCGATTTTTGCGTTGTGGTACATGAACATCATCAGGCCTGACGAATTTGGGGGATGGTCGATGTGGTTCCACGCCATTACCAGTGGACTCGCCTCAGCTACGCCATGCATTGACTCAATTGCGTGGTAATAATCCTCAGGAAGTCTCGACACCTCGACAAATGGGCCGAGCCAGTCCTTCTGAACGACCCAAAGGTCGGCGTTAGTTGCTGTCACGATGGTGGAGGAATCCAGAATTACACCTCGAATAATGCCACCAAGTGTAAAGACCACCAGCAGGAGCAGGCTGACGCCAATCGTCGAGCTGATGAACTTGAAGAAGTGATAGCGGGCATCTTTGAGTGCGAGATTCATTTGGTTCCTGCTACATCTTCATAACTGGGCTGGTACCCATTTGCGGGCCGGTAGGCTTCCGCTTCTGGCTTCTGTCCTGGCGCACCTTTTGTCCGGCCTCGATTCCCATAGGTTCTGTCAGTACCCAGTCCCCGGCCTTGATGTCTCCCGCAACAGCCCTTAGCTGGGATCTTGGGCTGCTGGCGATCGATTCAACCTTAACTTGCCGGACCCTGTTGTCTGCGCTAGCCACCATAACCACTTGGTGGTCGCCCATCATCATGACAGCAGTCTTAGGCACTATCAATGCATTCTTCGTCCGACTCGTTGCCACATAAACATCCGCCCAATGGCCGAGCTGCAACTCAGCGGGCGGCAATGGGAAGGAGATCTCGACGGTCATCTCCTCTGCGGCTGGATCGGCTTGCGGGCGGATTCGATAAACTTGCCCAGTGATCTGTTCTTTTGCCCGGCCGCGCGGGGAAACTGTCGCCGTTTGGCCTACCACGATATTTCCGGCAAAACGCTGGTCGAGGTAAGCCTCTACCAGGATCACTTTGGGGTCAGCCACGGTGACAACCGTTTCGCCGGAAACGATAGAATCGCCAGCGCGCTTAGGCCGGTCGGTGACGATCCCGCTCAGGTAAGTAAAGATCTTCGTCTGCGAGAGATTGAACTGCTGCAACCGGACCTCAGCTTCGGAGGCGGCAATTTCGGAACGCGCAACTTGTATCCTCGCGCTGGCCGCCTCCACCTGGGCGTGTGCCGTTCCAATGTCGGCTTGCGCATCCGCAACCGCGCTTGTCGCAGTGAGATTGCGTTCCTGATATTGATCCGCCTCTTCCTGGCTTACCGCTCCAGTCGCCACGAGGTGCTTTTCGCGTTCCCAGGCTCGGCCTGTTTGATTTTCTGTTGCACGCCACTTCTGTTCCTCCGCACGGGCCGATAGCTCTGTAGCGCGTGCCGCCAGCTCTGTCGCGCGCGCCGCTTGTTCGGTCATGCGCGACGATTCCAACCGGTATTGCGATCGTTGCAGCATTTGACGCAGGTCGGTGTCTTCCAGAGTCGCGATAACTTGCCCTGGGTGGAGTAAGTCACCCTCTTCGACTAACATACGCTCGATGCGACCCGGGATTTTCGCTCCCACAGCCGCCAACACTGCGACATTTATGGTTCCGGTGCCATGCAGCTCGCCGGTATAGTCCTGTTGCATTACTTGCGAAACCGCGACCATTTGAGGCGTGAAGAAGTAGTATTGAATCAACATGCCGGCGGCCACAGCGATAGCTAAGTAGGCGATGAGCTTCCCAGCCTTCTTTATGCCGGCGTAATTGTCTTCCGCTTCCCCTTCCTTAGGATTGCCGCCTCCCTCTTTTTTAGGCTTGTCGCTGCCTTCCGGCTGCGATGGCTTTTCTGTCGCCTCAGCTAGCTTTGGCTTCTCGTCTACTTCAGGTTGTGCAGGTTTTTCAGTCATCTTTGCTTGTTCCGGCTTCTCGTCCGCATTAGGTTGCGTTACGGTAGGCATAGATCTATCCTCATTTCCCTGTTTCCCGCCTGATAGCAGCGATAGCTATCGTATAGTCGGCCAGCGCGCGATAATATCGGGCCTCCGAAGTTAGCAGCGCGGCTTGCGCATCGAGCAGGTTTTCGCTGGTGCCGCGGCCATAACGCTGCTTTTCCTGTTCGATTCGGAGCGCCTCGCGGGCGTAGCCAATGGCGGTCTCAGTAGCCCGAATTCGCTCTTCTGAGTTACGAGCTTGCAGATATGCGGAGCGGACTCGCTGATTTGAATCGAGCTCGACCTGCTTTAAGTCAGCGCGGCGCTCTAATTCACGGCTTTTTGCTTCCTCGATACGGTTCGACAGCGTGCGATCGAAAAACGGAAAGCTCAACACGGCTCCTCCAAACACCCCGCCTTTATACATTGAGTAAGGATCTGCGGTTTGGCCTTGCAGAGCGGTCACAAGAGAAATGGTTGGACGGAGTGCGGACTTCGCAACTTCAACAGAGCGTTCTGAAATACTGACCTCCGCTCGGGCGATCAGTGTTTTCGTATTCTCGGTGCTTGCGAGCTGAGATACTTCATCTACGGACACTAATGGCGGGCCGCGCGGCAACACGGTTTCGACGACTACCCCAGTTTCTATTGGTCGTCCCAAGAGCGCGTTGAATTGTCCCGATTGAATCTCTCGGGCGTTTCTGAACTCAATCGCTGTGTCTTGTACCTCTGCCAAGCGCGTATCGACCTTCAGAAGATCGACACGAGCGACTTTACCCTCGGCTAACATCTCGCCAATCACGCGGCGGCTCTCTGTGAGCGCCTTGACTGATTCCCGAGCCGCTTCGATGTCCCGATCAAGCTGAACCATGTTGGCGTATGTGCTCGTGACGTCGAAATCGAGATCACGCTCTACATCATGCACATTCACCTCGGCTAAATCGCGTTGGGATTGTGCAAGGTTCACGGCAGAACCTATCCTTCCGCCGGTGTAAACGGGGAGAGTCGCCTGGAGGGCTGCGTTCAAATGACTTCTGCGGAATGGCTGGCCCGCCGGAATAAATGCCAACTGAGTCAAGGGGAAGCCAATAGCGGTTTCTGTTGGCTGGCTTGATCCACGAGCTGCACCGCCCAATGCTAGACGGGGCAAACGCTCAGCCTTGGCGGCGGCAATGGCGGCCTGTTGCGTAGTGACGCCTTGCCTCTTTGCCGATAGTCGCGGGCTATGCTGACGGGCGTAGGCCAGAGCGGCATCGAGGCTGAACGCTGGGTATGGCTGCTGTGCCGAAAGGAATGGAACGGCGAATATGAATGGCGCGCTCAGCGTGAGCCCTGTGCGGAAACAACTCCAGAATAAGCGCAGCAAATTCATAAATTATTTCTTTAGCCCTAATGCGGCTCCGTCATCCTTTCGTGGCCGCATCAGATAAAGTCATGACCGGGCAATGGTGCGGACAGGTTTGGCCGCCGCTCTGTTTGAAGGATGCACTGCGAGGGCCAATCATAATGTTGTTCCCAGTAAGTGTCGAGATGAAGGGCTGCTTGGGGTTGTGATCCGACGAATGTGACGACATACGGTTAGCTGACCGGGGGCGGTCGGGGGAGAATCTCAAGACGCATCGTTGAATATTTCTGAGCACTTAAGTAGCTGTTATGGGTTATTTATTTGAAAGAACCAGTGCGGCACTTTCAGCCACGGGCCTCATGAACGACCTTGACTCGCACTTCATGTGTTGGCGAGAAAACTTTCGACCCGCGAGGCTGGGCAGTCGGTAGCTGGTCGAAGGTTCGAATAAGGGAAGGATTGAGCTCGTGACCCTTAATCAGCTCTTCGGTCGTGCCTCCATGGGTGCGTCGCGCCTCCCATAACAGGCGATTGGGGCGACCAACACGGTAATGACCTTGACGGCATTGGGCACCGCAGAGAACCTGCCAGCGCCAAGCCGGAAGATTTCAAGCGCTGCTGTCGGCCATGTTTAACCAAGTTAAGGTCGGGCCACAGGGATATCGGGCCGGTGGGCATTCTTATCGCGATCCTTCCCTAGTGTGCTCTCGACAAATCTGGCCAGCTTTTCTGCAGCTCCCTCGACTGCATCGTCTACGCTCGCAGCCTTGTGTGTAACCGCGATGGGCTGGCGGCCTTCGAGCCGAACCTCGATCATGCAGCGATTATCGTTCGGGCCGAACTCGTTGTTGCTTTCGTCACTGAGGTGAACCTCAACTCGTGTGATGTGACCGCTGACGACGTTGAGCGCGCTCGCCACTATACTGCTGTAATTGTTGGCGAGCGCCTTGCGGCCCTCGACGTTGTGGTCTGTGTTGATTTGGATTTGCATCATATTCTGCTTGAAGTTGTAAAGACTCAATATCGGTAGATGGCGGCCAGCCCTGTCTGTCCGGGCATCTGTCCAGTTGGAACTACGATGACCCGGCCGCCGGACTTTGCAGTCAGTTCGCCCAGATCGTCTAGCAGGTCATCGACTTGCGGATTACTCATCTCCGAAAGCACAACCCGGCCCGACACACCATCGATCCGGCCGCCAATCAGCCGGTCGGATTCGATGAGCAAGGTCGCGATTCTCCCATCGGCGGCGGCCTGAGCCACCTCGTCCAAGTCGTCACTGCCACGCGACTTGGACTTGGCCGCTGCGAACTCTCCGGCCAGGGTAGCGGATTCAGCCTGGTACCGCGGTTCGACCACCTTCCAGGCGCGCTTCCTAAGTTCATCGATTGGCAGCGTATCGGGATTGATGGCGATCCCTTCCGCCATCAGAAGCGGGTTATGGCTTACCTGATGAAACAAGTGATGATGCTCCGGCAAAGCCGCGAGGATCAAAGGCAGACCCGAAGTACTGGAATGGTGTTCGGTGATGGCACGGTCGACGGCGCGGAAGAAGCGCACAGTATCAGCTTCTTTCTGGTCTTGCGCTCCTCCGTCGCCATGACGCATTGGGGTGGTTCCCTGGCCCACTCCACCATAGGAGGCGACGGTGAGATGCGGTTCGCTTAGTTCG
>CAZZGS010000097.1:5899-10764 GCA_964653845.1 uncultured Bryobacter sp. | reverse complement strand
ACTCCGACCACTACAAGTCAACTCTCGACGGCCCCAATCGCGGACGCGGCGTGGCCCTCGGCTTCTGGTTCAACATCGGCTATCCCTCCAGTTGCACCCTCAACGTCACTGCTGACGGCAGCGTCAATCTGATCGAAGGCTCAACAGACATCGGCGGCTCCCGAACGTCCATCGCCATGCAGGCCGCTGAAGTCCTCGGCCTCAAGGCAGAAGACATCCACCCCTCCATCGTCGACACAGATTCCATCGGCTTCACCGCCGTTACCGGAGGCTCCCGCACTACCTTCGCCACAGGCTGGGCCGCCTATGAAGCCGCTCAGGATGTCGTACGCCAGATGAAAGAACGCGCCGCCAAACTCTGGGCCGTGGCTCCAGATACAGTCACGGCCGAGCAGGGCATCTATAAATCGAACGGCCACTCCATCGGCTTTAAAGACCTCGCAGCCCGTATCTCAGAAACTGGTGGCCCCATCGTCGGCCGTGCTGCCGTCAATCCTCGCGGTGCCGGTGGCTCCTTCGCCGGCTCTATCGTCGACGTCGAGATCGACCCCGAAACCGGCAAGACCACCATCCTTCGCTTCACCTGCGTACAGGATGCCGGCTGCGCCATTCACCCCGCTTATGTTGAAGGCCAGATGCAGGGTGGCTCGGTGCAAGGCATCGGCTGGGCACTCAACGAAGAGTACTTCATGAACCCCGACGGCCGCATGATGAACTCGAGCTTTCTCGACTACCGCATGCCCACTGCCCTCGATGTCCCAATGATTGAAACCATCATCGTCGAGGTTCCCAACCCCGGCCATCCCTTCGGCGTACGAGGTGTCGGCGAAGCCAATATCATCCCGCCACAGGCCGCCATCGCCAATGCCATCACCCACGCCATCGGCACACGAATGACCCGTCTGCCCATGAATCCACCGGCCATCATGGAGGCGATCTGGTGCCAAAAGTCTTCATCCCCACTCTCTTAAGGCACCTGACGGACGGTCGCATCGAACTCGATATCGACGGTGCGACCGTCCGTCAAATCATCACCAATCTCGAAGTGCAATATCCGGGCATCGAAGCCCGCCTCCTCGAAGGTGGCCGCCTCCGCCCCAACATTGCTATCGCCATTGATGGTGAAATTTCACCCCTCGGCCTGCATGAATCCATATCGCCAACAAGTGAACTTCACTTCCTCACAGCCATTCGGGGAGGATAATATGGGTCTTGCATTTAAGCTTTCTACTCTTTGCTGCTTTCTTTGCCTTCACCCCTGTGAGGGCGCAAATCACCAGCGCACCTGAGTTCAAATCAGGTCCGGTATTTCAGAAGGATCGTACAGCGGCAACAGTCGATGGGACATCCCATGCTTCCGCTGAAAAGACCCTGTTGAATACAGAAGTGATGTCCCGTCTCAAACAACTTGGCGGCTATGAGGGCGGAGTTCGCCTAATCGAGGCAAAACTGCTTCCAGCAGCCCAGGCTTGGTTCCACGATCACAAACTCCCAATCGGCGCAGCAATCGCGCTCTTCTTTTCCGGTCAGGAGTCAGAGAGTGTTCGCCAGTTGATTTCGATTGGCCGCGCAAACCCCAATTCCCTCACGGCACTTCCCTTCCTCGCTGAAACTGCGTTGATTGTGCCATCGCTCACCGCCCCCGCACTAGAAGTGATCGAGAAGATCTCCGTCCAAAATCCAACCAACAGTGAAGCCTTCTATTACCGCGCACGCTTGCTCCAACAAATATCGGGAGAGGAAGCAAAGGCAGTCGATCTGCTCAAGAAGTCCATTGCCCTCGACCCTGCGGCAACCGCACCGCTAATCGAATTGAGCCGGGCATATACAAAGACCGGAGACCGCCCGGCAGCCATCGTGGCCCTTGAAAAAGTGCTCGCACTCAAGCCCGATACTTCAATCGCCCACTACCGTCTCGCTTCTCTCTATCGCGCCTCTGGCCAGCCTGAGAAAGCAAGCAGCCACATGGCTGCATTCCAGAAGCTCCAGTAGAAGCCACCCTTCGATGACACGTCGCCACCTATTTGCGCTGTCTTGCTTGCTTGTTCCGCCAGCCCGGGCGGAATCCATCACCTATCGCAACAACCCGCCATACTTTCCCTATTTGCCTCTGATCGAAGGCGGGCACGACGAATTTCCACCCGATCCAACAATGCCAACTTGGCCACCGAGGCGGGACGGAAGGTTTGCCGATATCACAGGCACTGTACTCGATTCCGAGCAGCTTTCCAAAGGCATTCCCTACTGGATGGCAAAGCTCGACGCTTCCACAGGAATCGATATCTATGGCAACAACGGGATCGCCGTTGGAGACATCGACAACGATGGCCGCGATGAAGTTTATGTCTGTCAACCTGCAGGCCTGCCAAACAAGCTCTATCGCTGGCTGAACGGCAAGCTGGTCGAAGTCTCCGCTGGGGTTGACATCGAAGATGACACCTCGGCAGCGCTCTTCCTTGACCTTCGCAATCTTGGTCGCCAGGATCTCGTAGTCCTGCGCGGTTCAGGCCCCCTGCTCTTTCTCAACGACGGCAAAGGGAACTTCACACCTGCGCCCGATGCCTTCCGTTTTGTACAAGCCCCGCAGGGTGGCTTCACGGGCATGGCCGCAGCCGATTACGACCGTGACGGTAAACTCGACCTCTACCTCTGCACCTATAGCTTCTTTCAGAGCGAGGCTCAGTTCCGCTATCCGGTTCCTTATTTCGACGCTCAAAATGGTCCGCCGAACTTCCTCTTCCGTAATCGTCTCAACGCCGATGGCACAGGCTTTTTCGAAGACACCACCGCATCCTCAGGCATCGACGAAAACAACAATCGCTACAGTTTTGCCCCGGCATGGTGCGATTACGATGGCAGCGGCTGGCCCAGCCTCTACGTCGCCAATGACTTCGGGCAAAACAACCTCTACCGCAACGAAAACGGCAAGTTTCGCGATGTCGCCGCCGCAAGCGGCGTAGATGATATCGGCCCAGGAATGAGCGCCGCCTGGTTCGATCAAAACGGCGACGGGTTGCCAGACCTTTACGTTGCCAACATGTGGACCGCTGCCGGGCAACAGATCGTCCGCCACCCCAAGTTTCCCTACCCATTCAACGAGGCTTGGCGCGGCCACACCAAAGGCAACAGCTTTTACAGAAATCGAGGCCAAGGCAAGTTTCAGGCCGAAACACGCGGCATCGAGATGGGCCGCTGGGGCTGGTCAGCCGACGCAGCGGATTTCGACAACGATGGCCGCGCTGAGTTGTTTCTCACCTGCGGCATGATTACGGGCCCCAAGCAGCCAGATCTGATGGGATTCTTCTGGCGTCAGGTTGTTGCCAAGACTCCGGCCACTGCCATCGCTTCCGGCCCATACGAAAACGGTTGGAACGCAATCAACCAATTCATTCGTGAGGGTTATAGTTGGAACGGCAATGAGCCAAACGTCTTCTACGTCCCCGACGGAGACACCTACCGTGACGCTTCAGTGGAATCGGGGCTAGCCTTCTCTGGGGATTCCCGCGCCTTCGCTATCACCGACATTGATGGGGACGGCTGTCTCGATATTCTGGTCAAGAGCCGCCTCGCACCTCAACTGCGCGTCTTTCAGAATCGCGCTGGACAATCTCGCCAGAGGATTGCCTTCCGCCTCACCGGCACAAAATCCAATCGCGATGCAATCGGGGCGCGCATCACAGTCGATGGCCAGACCAAGTGGATCAGCGCCGGTTCCGGTTACCTCTCGCAGCACACCAAGACGCTGCACTTCGGCCTAAACGCGAGTACAGTCGCCCACTCAGTCACCATCCTCTGGCCCAGTGGCCTACAGCAGAAACTCGAAGACTTGACTGCCAACGCACTCTACGAAATCAGCGAAGGCGGCCCAGCCGAACGGTGGCCCTTTGCAGCGCCCCAATCCCTCCAGCCCCGCGAGGCTGCGGCAGACAACACACCGCGCTTGCACGACACCTGGTTCCTTGAGCCGGTCCCTCTTCCAGAGCCCGGCAAAGGCCCTGGCCTATTCGTCCTTCGTACAGCCAGCCCGGATCTGCTTGCCGCCTACTCGCTCTTTCGCCGCTACCTCTTCGAGTACCGCGCCCCCTTGGAACTCCCTCTCTCGCTCCTGCTCAATTCCAACGGGCACGCGATCAAGATATATGCAAAGCCTCCAACAAAGCAGCAAGTAAGTGCAGATCTGGCAGCCCGTCGCCCCCCTCCACAAGCCCGTCGCGACTTCTTTAAGCTGGGCGCATCGCTCTTGTGGTGCGGCTATCCAGAGCAAGCCCTGCCTTATCTCGAAGCCGTCCTTCGCCGGCAGCCAGAAAACATCCGCACGATGGTGCTTGTAGCGCAGATCCATCGTGAAGCCAATCGCCTCGACAAAGCTACGAGCTTGCTTGAAGAAACGCTACGCCTCGATCCGCGTTCGGCCGAAGGCTGGAACGAATTCGGCGGCGTAGCCATGGCACGCGAAGACTTCAAAACAGCACTGCAATATTTTGAACAGGCTCTAGCCGCCAAGAGTGGTTTGGCTTACGTTCTACTCAACGCCGCTCAAGCGTCAGACAAGCTCGACAAGCTGCCGCAAGCAGAAGCTTACTTCCGAAAAGCTCTCGAACTCGAACCGAATAACGCAGACGGCCACAATGGCCTCGGCCTGACTCTGGCCAAACGAAACAACTCCGCAGAAGCCGAGCGATCTCTCCTTGAGGCCGTCCGCTTGAAGCCCACACTCTCAGCAGCCTGGAACAATCTAGGCATCCTCTATCTGCAGAAGAGCGATCCAGCCAAAGCGATCAATGCCTTGGAGCGGGGCATTGCCGCAGCCCCGAGTGACGAGCTTCTCTATCTCAACCTCGGACGAGTATATGTGCAAATAAAGC
>CAZZGS010000097.1:0-5889 GCA_964653845.1 uncultured Bryobacter sp. | reverse complement strand
GCCGGGTGGCTCGCAAAGCGCTTGAGGATTTGTCCAATGCGAAACCCTAGCCTGCTGCTCTTTCTGCTGCCCTGCCTCTGGGCTCAGCCTTCTATTCCCGCCGAGTCCACTCTGCGCCGTGCCCAACAGGGCCAACCCGGCAACTTTACCGCTAACCTGGCCTTGGGCCAATATCTTCTCGAAGCGGGTCAGCCCGCACAGGCCATCGCTTTTCTGATGAAGGCAGTCAGGCTAAATCCACTGGATGTCACTGCACGCCATGACCTTGCTTCGGCCTACGTGGAAGAGAACCGGCTCGCGGATGCCCGCAATCTGATCGAGAAACTTCCCTCTTCTCCAGCCAAAATACACCTGGAAGCCCAATGGCTCGCCGCCTCAGGCCAGATCGTCCCAGCAGCGGAAATGTTTCAAAAAGCGGCGGAAGCCGAGCCATCCGAAAAGCATGTTTTTGACTGGGGCAATCACCTTCTCAACCAGGGCGCGTCAGAACAGGCACTCAAGATCTTTCACTACGGGGTTGAACAATTTCCTCAGTCCGCGCGATTCAAAGTAGCCCGCGGCGTTGCTCTATATGCCAGGAGCGAATTCGAAGAGGCAGCACGCTCCGTATGCGCCGGAGTGGACCTGAATCCCGTCGACCTTCGCCCACTCGTTTTCCTTGGAATGATGACTGACCTGTCTCCAGAATCCGCACTTCTTGTAAGGCAGCGGCTCGAAGGTTTTGCCAAACGTTTCCCCACCCACGCCCAGGCGCAGTATTACTATGGCCTCAGTCTGACGAAGAGTGAAAAGCCTTCCGCTGCTGAGCCATTTCTGCTTCAAGCACAAAGGCTGGATCCAAAGCTACATCAGGCCCGCTTTGAACTCGGCAAGCTACATGCAGATGCTGGTCGCAAGGTCGAAGCGATTCGGGAGTTGAAGGCAGCGCTTCTTCTCGCACCAGATCTCGAAGCGGCTCACTACCGTCTGGGGCAACTCTACCAACGGGACGGACAAACGGCTCTAGCGAATCAACACCTCGCCAGATATCGCGAATTGAAAGCCAGGAAAGAAGCCCAGACGAAACAGAGCCGTTAAGGCAGCTTCACAAGCCCTTGCTGATGCTTCACGGAAATTTCTACCAATGCATGCAAGGCAGCTCGGGCTTCCTCGGTTCTTCCTGAACGGATACAGGCGACCACTTGCTCGTGAGCTGGAATCGCTTCCCGCAAAGTCTCCAATTTGTCGTGCTTGCGAAAGTACTGAATGATGAAAAAAGCAAAAAGCGGCATCACCGTTTGCTCCAGCGTTTGCTCAAGAAATGGGTTTCCCGTGAGGCGCCATAATTCGCGATGAAACTCCATGTCGAACCGGTAAAAAGCAGTACGGTCCAGTCTTTCGCCGGCTTCGCGCATCCCGCTCAGCAGGCTCTCAAGTTGGTCCAGTGACACCTCACCTGCCGCATACCGTCGTCTCACTGTCTCTACTACCGCACCCTCCAGAGCACCGCGCACTACGGAAAGCTGTTCAGCGTCTTCAAGACTCATTTTCGTAACGAATGTCGCCCTGTTGGCAACCCTTTTCACAAAGCCCTGATGCGCCAAAGAGATCAATGCCTCTCGTACCGCATTCTGCCCTACATTGTGCTCCTTGGCGATGGCCTGCTCCACAAGCCGTTGGCCTGGCTCCAGCTCGCCAGCGAAGATCGCCAACTTCACAGCGTTGGCGATCTGCTCAGTCAAGCTGTTGTGTCGAATCCGGCCAGTTGCTGCTGTTGGGCTCACGTACATTTCAAGTCTTTAGTATCCCCAATATCGCCTGCGAAGATTTAGTTCCTGTTGCAGGCGCTGGTACGGGTATGATAATCTCCCGGCAGTGCAATCTGCCAGTGCTTCCCACCTCATCCGCCTTTGCTTCTGCGCCTCTCTCCTGACACACTCGCTTTTCCCTCAAGCCCAATCCGGCTCCGTCGTCGGTACCGTGACGGACCAGGCCGGGGCCGCCGTGGTAGGAGCAAAACTTACGCTCGTCAATGAAAGCACTCGCTTCACACGCGTCGCCACTACCAACGCCAGCGGCCAATATGTCGCCTACTCGATTCCCACCGGCGCTATCACAATCACCGCCGAGATGCCGGGCTTCCAAAAACTGGTGCGCTCGGGAGTGCAACTTACCGCCGCCGACACGCTTACGGTTGACCTCCAGATCACGATCGGCAATGTCGCCGAAACGATCGAGGTCACCGGCACGGCTCCGCTGCTCCAGACGCAGACCGCAACTGTCTCTTCGCTTGTTACCAATCAGCAGATGGTCGAGATGCCGCTCAACGGCCGCACTTTCACTGCGCTGCTCAAGCTCAGCCCTGGAGCCTATACAGGTTCAAGCGGCAATCTCACCACCTCGCCCTACGCAATGCGCGGCGACGTCAACATCTCCGTTAATGGTTCCAGCGCCCAGAACAACACTTACCTCATCGACGGCATGGTCAACCGCAACCTCTGGCTCAGCACTCTCGTCATGGTGCCGACTGTCGACGCCATCCAGGAAGTTCGCATGCTCACCAGCAACTACTCCGCTGAATATGGCGGCGCGGCTGGAGCCATCACGATCGTCCAAACCAAGTCTGGTGGCAACCAGCTTCATGGCAGCCTGTACGAGTTTCTCCGCAACGACAAGCTGGATGCGAATACCTTTTTTAACAATCGCCTCGGCGTCGCCAAGCCCGCCTTCCGCCGCAATGAATTCGGTGGGACGATCGGCGGCCCCATCCGTAAGGACAAGACCTTCTACTTCGCCGATTACCAGGGCATCCGGCTGCGGCAGCCCCGCAGCATCGTCTCTTCCATCCCGACGATTGCCCACCGCGGCATGATTTCGTCGGGCGATTTCTCCGGTCTCGGCGTCTCGATATTCGATCCGGAAAACGTTTTGAACGGCCTTCGAGTGCCCTTCCCAGGCAACCGCATTCCAACCGCGCGTCTCGACCCGGCGGCCTTGCGCATCTCAAGTCTTTTGCCCACACCGACGTCTTCTGCCGCCACCCGCAATTTCGTCTTCAACCCAACGATCGAACAACGGACCGACCAGTTCGACGTCCGCCTCGATCACAACATTGGCCAGAGTGACCGGGTCTTCTTCAAGTACAGCTACGACAACACGAACCTGCTGAGTCCTGGCAGTCTGCCCTCACCCGCCAATCCCTCGATCCCGCTGGGCCCTTATCTCTCGGCCGACGGAATCAACAGCGCCATTACCGTTCCGCTCAAAAATTTTTCGGCTACTTTCAACTACACCAAGGTCTTCGGCGCCAACATCGTTAATGAAGTGCGTCTAGGCGCGGTGCGCTGGAATCAAGGCATTGTTCCACTTGGCAACCCATTCAAAAGCTCCGACGCGGCCGGCATTCCCGGTATCAACGTCAATGACAAGTCAGGCGGGCTGCCTGCGCTTTCGATCACCGGCTTCCAGGTTCTCGGCGATAACTCCACTTACCCCGAAGAATCGCGCACTGTCTCTTTCCAGTACGAAGACATTCTTACGGTCGTCAAGGGTTCCCACACGATAAAGATGGGCGGTATGTTCGTCCAGAATCGCTTCAATGGCTTCTCAGCCTTTCCCACTCGCGGTGATTTCGCCTTTAACGGCCAGTTCACACGCCAGATCGGCACTGCCGCTGCCACCACCGCGCTTGCGGATTGGGCACTCGGCGCAACCAGCGGCATCAATCGAAATATTCTCGTCGGCACCTTTGGAATGCGCTTCTGGAATTTCTCGACTTTTGTCGACGACACCTGGCGCGTCAATAACCGAATCTCCTGGAACTTCGGCATGCGCTACGAGCTCCTCACTCCGCCATACGAGGTCTACAATCGCTGGGCAAACTTCCGCATCGATACAGCACGCCTAGACGTTGCAGGCCGCAATGGTGCCTCGCGCCGTTTGCGCAACTTAGACACCAATAATCTTTCTCCGCGCACCGGCCTTACCTACATGCTCACCAAAGATCGCAAGACGGTCTTCCGTGCGGGGGCGGGCATCTCTTATGTGGAAGCCGGCCAGGGCGGCGGCCAGCTTTACAAGAACCTCCCCTTCTTCTACTCGCAGGTTGTGGCTACCGATCAGAATGCCCGGCCTGCCACCTTGCTGCGCAACGGCCTGGGAGCCCCCGTTCCTCCCAACATTGAAGATCCCGTCGCGCTCTCCAGCGGCAACCCGAATGCCTGGGATTACGACCTGCAATCCACACGCGCGATGCAGTGGTCGATGGGTATCCAGCGCGAGATTATTTCAGACCTGATCGTCGATGTCTCTTATGTCGGCACTCGCACCTTAGGGCTGATCGCCAACGTGAATCTGAATCAGTCGATCCCTGGCCCGGGCGCACAAAACAGCCGTCGGCCTTTCTTCGCAATCAATCCGAACGTAACCAACATCGCCTACCGCACCAACTATGGCGCGGCGAAATACCATTCGTTGCAAACCAAGATCGAGAAGCGTTACAGACGTGGCCTCACCATGTCAGCCGCCTACACTTGGTCTCACTACATGGCCAATGCGGCCAACATCAATGGGGGCGGCAACGGCCCGCCGCAGGACAACCGCTGCTACCGCTGCGAATGGGGCAATACGCCCGATGACCGGCGCCACATCCTGGTTGTCAATCACGTGTACGAGCTTCCGTTCGGTAAGGGTCGCCAATGGGTAAGCAAGGGTTTGCTGTCTCATCTGGTCGGCCCCTGGAACGTCTCTGGCATCTGGTCGATGTCGACGGGAGAACACTTCACTCCCACCCTCGCGGCTGCCGTTTCCAATTCCGCTGGCGGAGGTGGCGCACGCCCCAATCGTCTCGCCGACGGCAACCTCTCCGATTCAAGTCGCAGCATCGACCGTTGGTTTGATCTCGCTGCCTTTGCGACGCCAGCCCAATTCACGTATGGCAATTCCGCCAACGGCATCCTCGTTGGCCCGGGTAATTTCAACCTCGACCTCGGCGTTCATCGAAACTTCCAGTTCACTGAGCGGTGGAAGGCGAGCTTCCGCTGGGAAATGTTCAACACCACCAACCGGGCGAACTTCATAACGCCAAACGCTTCGATCGGCAACCCGACCGTTGGCCAGATTTCCAACACTGCCCCGGCCCGCATCATGCAATTAGCTCTCAAGCTGAATTTTTGATGACAACACGTCGCCAATTCCTGGGGCAGATCGCAGCCACCACCGGCCTGCACGCTCAATCGTCACGCCCGAATATCCTTTTCGCAATCGCCGATGATCGGTCCTGGCCGGGGGCATTCTCGACACGTAACAATGCGCTGAAGCTGCCCGCTGTCGAACGTGTCGAACGCGAGGGCGTCCGCTTCGAAAATTCCTTCTGTGCGTCTCCGAGTTGCACGCCGTCCCGCAGCGCGATCCTTACTGGCCGCCAGATCTGGCAAGTGCAGGAGGGCGGTGTTCTCTATGGCACTCTTCGCCCTCAGTACCCGGTCTTCACACACATGCTTGAGGACGCCGGATATCACGTCGGCAACACGGCCAAAGTGTGGGCACCCGGCAACTGGTCTGCCGCAGGGCAGACTCGTCCGCCAGCGGGGCCTAACTACAATAGTCGAGTTCTGGAGCCACCATCGACAGGCCTCGATACGCGCGACTATGCAGCCAACTTCGACGACTTTCTGGCTGCCCGCAAAGCCGGACAGCCCTTCTTTTTCTGGTACGGCGGCACCGAGCCTCACCGCGTCTATGGCGCCGGCTATGGCCGCAAGCTGGGCAAGCGCCTCGAAGACGTCGATGTCCCGCCCTTCTGGCCAGATGTGGAAACTGTCCGTAACGACCTGCTGGATTACTGTGCTGAAGTCGAATGGTTCGATTCTCATCTGGGCGGCATGCTCAGCTCACTGGAGCGTATTGGCG
>CAZZGS010000096.1:0-10764 GCA_964653845.1 uncultured Bryobacter sp. | reverse complement strand
GTGTGTGTCTGCTTTGTCGGTCTGCAGTGCCATGCTGTCAGCAGCGACAGTGATCTGCTCGCTGAGTGCACCGACTTCCATGCGGAAGTTGGTACGCGTGACGACGTTGGGCGTAATGTTTACGCCAGTGCGGGAGACAGACTTGAAGCCTTGTTGAGTGAGCTTCAGATCGTAGGAACCGGGAAGAAGATTGAGCATGTTGTAGTTTCCGTTAGCGTCGGAAACCGCTTCAACAACCTGGCCGGTACCAGTGTTAATAGCAGTGACTTTAGCGCCAGGAACGACGCTGCCAGAAGGATCTTCCACCGTACCGGTGATCGATCCGTAAAGTACTTGAGCTGCTGCCGGCGCTACGGAGAGCGCGAGCATCAGCATGGTCGCGGCGAAGAGCACCAGGCTCTTGTGGCGAATTTGATTCATGTAGACCCCTTGAAACTGATATAGCCCTTTGAAAGAACAGGACTTAATCATTTATAGCGAGTCTTGCACAATAGTGTCAAGGTAGTATTCGGGCGGGCTTGAGCCATGAATTCGCTGAAGTGATAGCTTAATCTGGTGCCGAAAGTACTATGGAGAGTTCCAGTTGGAGCTGTTTTAGACCCATCTGAGGAATTCATCGTGCCATGTCTTCAACGATCAAGGAGAATTAGGTCATGTTGACGAGACGTGCATTGTTGGGCAGCGCCCCTGGATTGTTGCTTTCGAAGTCGAAACCGAAACAGCCTAATATCATCTGGTATATGCCGGATCAGTGGCGGGGGCAGGCTCTGGGGTCGATGGGGGATGAGAATGCGCAAACTCCGCATCTGGATCAGTTGGCCAAGGAGGGTTTGCAGTTTCGGAACACGGTTGCCAATACTCCTGTGTGTTGCCCTGCTCGCGCCATCTTGATGACTGGCCAATACTGCCATGCCAATGGCATGACGGCGAATGACCTGCGTCTGAACGAGAACTCGAATACGATTGCCAAAGCGTTGCGGGGGGCTGGGTATCGAACAGGATTTATTGGCAAGTGGCATTTGGACGGAGGGCCTCGTATGCCTGGGTTCATTCCGCCGGGGGATCGGCGTCTGGGCTTTGACTACTGGGCCGCCAACCAATGCAGTCACGATCATTTCAAGGCGCAGTACTTTCGCGATGATGCCAAGCCGATCGAGATGGGCAAGTTTGAGGCTGAAGGCTGGACTGATCTTGCGCTTGAGTTTTTGGATCAGCAGAAGAACTCCGATCAACCTTATTTTCTGATGGTGGCTCCGGGGCCGCCTCATGATCCTTATGGTGCGCCTGAGGAATACATGAAGCGCTTTGACCCGAACAAGATCCGTGTTCGCGCGAATTATGAAGAGGTGGAGCGTGGGGTTAGCAGGAAGGATCTTGCCGGGTACTATGCGGCTTGCACGGCTGTCGACGATCAGGTGGGGCGGCTGCGGAAGGCGTTGGCTCAATCTCGACATGCAGAAGATACGGCACTGTTTTTCTTCTCTGATCACGGGGACATGTTGGGCTCGCACGGGTTGCGACTCAAGCGCAAGCCTTATGAGGAATCGATCCGGGTGCCCGGGATTGTTCACTATCCGCGTTACATGAAGCAGGGACGGGTGAACGACAATCTTTTCTCGCACATCGATATTCCGGCGACGACACTTGGATTGTGCGGCGTGAATGTGCCGGCAGGGTTTCAAGGATTGGATCTATCGAAGACTGTGCAGGGTAAGACGAACAAGACTCGCAAAGATGCGTTCTTCCAGATTTTTGGGCCTTATGCCGGGGATGGCACGGCGGCTGGCTGGCGCGGGGTTCGCACCGACCGCTACATGTATGCCCGCTATATCGACAAGCCCTGGGTTCTCTTTGATCTTGAAGCCGATCCTTATCAGCGGAAGAATCTGATTGGGGATGAATCCGCTCGTGCGTTTGTGATTCCTCGGCTTGAGGCACGGATTGAGGAGTACATGAAGAGCACCGGAGATTCCTGGAGCTACAACTGGTCTGCGCCGGTTGAAGACGGTGGCCGGCTCTATAAAGACCGCATGTACCGGTCGGTATCGGAATATTTGGGGGCGAAGCGTTAACGCTTAGGGCATAGAATATCGGGGATGCCGATTTCTCGCCGCAACTTCCTTCGCAACGCTGCCGCTTTGATGGCCGGTTCCAGTATTGCTACTCCGCAGAATGGCCGTCGCCCGAATATTCTTTTCTTTATCGCCGATGACTGGTCGAATCGTCATGCGTCGTTTTTTGGAGTGCCGTGGCTGAAGACTCCGCATTTTGATCGTGTTGCGCGGGAGGGTGTTGTCTTTACCAATACCTTCACTTCGAATCCGAAGTGTTCGCCATCGCGGGCGACGATTCTCACCGGTCGCAACAGTTGGCAGACCAAAGAAGCGGTGAGCCACAACAGCATCTTTCCAAATGACTTCCCGGTCTATCCTTCAATTCTTGGAGATGCCGGATATCACGTGGGTCTGACTGGCAAGGGTTGGGGGCCTGGGGATTTCAAGGTCACCGGCTGGAAGCATAATCCTGCAGGACCGGGCTACAACAAGATGACCTACAAGCCGCCATACAAAGGGATGTCGAACAACGACTACGCCGCCAACTTTGCAGACTTCCTGGGGCAGCGTCCGGCGGGCAAGCCGTTTTGCTTTTGGATGGGTTCGACCGAGCCTCATCGTGTTTATGAGGAAGGTGCGGGTGTTCGTGCCGGTAAGCGTCTGGCCGATGTTAAGGTGCCCAGCTACTGGCCGGATAACAACCTCATCAAATCAGACATTCTCGACTATGCGCTTGAGGTGGAATCAAACGATCAGCATCTGGGGCGGGTGATCGAAAGTCTGGAGCGCGCGGGCGAGCTGGACAACACGATGATTGTTGTGACCTCGGATCATGGCATGCCGTTTCCGCGAGTGAAGGGGCAGATCTATGAAGATGGGTTTCATATTCCGCTGGCGATTCGCTATGGGAAGAATATTGTTCAGGGTCGTGTCATTGACGACTTCATTAATACACGCGACTTTGCGCCTACCTTTCTTGAGTTGGCTGGTTTGAAGGCACCGGCATCGATGACTGGCAAGAGTTTTATGGATGTGCTGAAGAGTGGCAAGTCTGGAACTGTAGACGCTACAAGAGACGTGATGGTGATTGCCAAAGAACGTCACGATGTTGGCCGGCCTGGGGATGCTGGCTATCCGGTGCGGGCCATTCGGACGAAGGACTTTTTATACATCCGCAACTACACTCCCGATGTCTGGCCGGCGGGCATGCCTGAGACTGGATATCGCGATGTCGATGACAGCCCGAGCAAGACGTTTATTCTGTCGCACTTTGATGATTACTTCAAATTGAATTTTGGCAAGCGGCCGGCAGAGGAGTTGTTTCATCTGACGAGCGACCCGGATTGCGTCAAAGATCAGGCCCGCAATCTGGACTATGCGTTGATCATGCGCGGGTTGCGAGACCGCATGGAAAAGATTTTGAAAGAAGAAGGAGACCCGCGCTTCAATGGCAATGCCTCTTTCTTCGACACCATACAATATACCGGGCCTAAGCATCACTCCTGGGAGAACTGGATCAAGAACCAATGACACGAAGCTTTGTCGCTTTTCTAATTGCGGCGGCAATGTTGCCTGCCGCTCAGACTGTGCTCGTACTGACTACCGACGGGCAGTGGGTAGAAGGGGTGACCACGGCCAAGATGGCTGGGGCTCACCCGATCGCGAAGGTGCTTTCCATGCACAATGGCGCTGCC
This sequence comes from uncultured Bryobacter sp., assembly GCA_964653845.1. Classification (GTDB taxonomy): domain Bacteria; phylum Acidobacteriota; class Terriglobia; order Bryobacterales; family Bryobacteraceae; genus Bryobacter. The sequence continues at coordinate 7,016 of CAZZGS010000096.1, read as the reverse complement.
GCTTCGGCCAAGGAGACTGAAGCGATCAACGCCGGGCTGGTGGCGATCCAGGGGAAGGATCGCAAGTTGCGGGATGCTGCGGTGGAGGATCTGACCTATATCGGGGTGCCGGTGCTGACGCCTTTTCTTGAGATTATTCGCGATACGGACCAACATGAGCCGAAGTCTCTCTATAATCTTTTTGATCGCATCATGCCGTCGATTGCCGACCAGCCAGATCGTGGTGCGAGTCTGATTCGCCTGGACGGTTCAAGCCCGATGCGTGGGGCCTGGCCGCAGGGTGAGTTGAAGGTGGGGACGCAGAGTATCGCCTGGGACAAGATCCGGCTATTTGCGGTGCAGCGGAAGTCGATTGCCCGAGTGATGGAGGTTCATTCGCTGCGCCACTCAACGCAGATTGAATATCTCGATACGGGGCTGTATGCAACGGCGACTTCGCAGTTGACACTGACTGCGGCTGGATTTAGCAGGCTTTCGTGGAAGCAGGATGAATGGGCCACCGGCCCGAATGGGCTGTCCAAGCCTGCGGGAAATTACAAATCGAACTTGACCGACGGTCATCCTTTTGGTGCGCTCGTTGGACGGGTAGGCGCAAAGGGTGAAGTGCAGTTCTTAGGGCAAAAGGCGAGCAAGTCTGGCGTTGGTGCAGGGCGGCTGCAACTGGCGATTAACGACAATGCGCACTGGCAGAACAATGTGGGCAGCTATACAGTGACAGTGGTGCTGACGAATTCGTACAACCTTGGTAATGAGCGTTAGAAGGTAAACGAAAAACCAAGGCTCAGCTTCTGTTGAGCGAGCCAATGGTTGTTGCTGTCATTGGGTGTTGGCGTGATTTCATCGACAATCGTTGCCAGGGATTTCTTGAGGAGATTGGGGCGGTTGCTGATGGTGCTTCTGTAGTCGAGACGCAGAACCCAGCACCTCTTGTAGCGATATTTTAACCCTCCGCCGAATTGGATGGCTGGCTGGAAGATGCCGCCTCCATCGAGAGGCGGAGCGCTGCCAAAGTTGTATGCCGATTTCAGGAGACCGACATTGCTGAGTCCGAGGCGATAGATACCCGTGGATTCTTTGAAAGGGGCATCGGTGAGATGGATGAGTTGCAAGGCCGGGCCAGCAGCGAAGTAGGGTCTGAAGCGGGCTTCAACTGGTCTTGCATGAATGACGGTGCTGTAGCTGAATTGCCTGGTGAGCAAACCGGCTCTTTGTTCCACCAGGCCAGGTATCTCCCCATCTACTCCGGCAACCAACCTGTGCAAGTCCAACAGGTAGCTACCGCGGAAGTAATGGAATCCGAGCTCGTTGGAAAGCCAGCGGTTTGCATGAACGGTGACTGTCCCGCTAATTGCCCAACCCGGTCGAATCTGGTTGCCGGCAGTGAGTGCAAGCTGACCTCCAGTCATCGGATGTTTTGGCAGGATCCAGGCCTCATCGCCGACGGTTGATTTGCCAAAGAGAGATGTGCCAAAGGAGAAGCCGAGTTCGACGGTTGGGATGCCCCAATCGTCGCTGGCGATCAGTAACGGGCTGCTCCGTTTCGGTTTAGGTAAGTCAATCGCAGGAGAAATCATGCTGCTTCCGTCTTCCCAGGCGGCCTTGGATGCATGAGTAAGCTCTGGGGCGGCCCCGATTATGGTTTGCCTCTCGTAGCGTCGCTCTGGCTGGAGTTGCTCCTTCTGCAGCATCCGGCTGAAGCGATATGCCCAGGATGCACCCTGCCAAATGAGATTGCCACGAAGTACGTCGTTTTTCATGCGCAGCATCGTTTGGCGTAAGCTGCGGTCTAAGAGAGATCCGGCGGCAGGAGCTTTGTCAAAGGCAGGGTCGGGTTCTGTTGTTGTTGGATGGCGGCAATCGTTCAGGCGGAGCACTGCTATCGCACGATCTGTGGTGATTGGCTGGCCATCTCCGTTTTGCAGAAACTCTGGTATCCAGGGACGAGAAATCCACTCTGAGCCATCCACACAACCTGTGAAATTAAGGTCGTTGATTACCTTGGCGCGTTCTTCATCGATGCGTTCATCAATGGCATGTGTGACGGTACGTTGGCGCCAGGAGACCACGATGTCTGTATCGTGGGTGGCAGCGGCTTGATAAACGGACAAGCCATCCCAGGTTTCTTTCCATGAATAGACACGCAGATGGTGGCGGCGGGTGAAGGTATTTAGCGTCTTTGACAAAGTCATCACCGCTGGTTCATTCTCAAGCAGGAGTTCAGACATTGGTGCTTCCTGGAAGGGTTGAGTTTCAGCAAAGGCCCGCAAGGATCTGTAGCGAGTCGATGCTGTTTTCTCGAAGGATTGCACCCAACCTGCTGCGGCAAAAGCTCTCTCTACCGCTTCGCGCCTGCCGATGAAGACGAGATTGGTTAGATCAGATTTTTTGTCGTCGCCTGCACGCCGTGTTCGATTGGGAAGCCTCTCGACTAGAGACTGCAACTCGGCCCTCTCCTGGTTGCTTGACGATATGGTTGGGGCTGCAAGAACTTTTTCAAATTGCGAGTCAAAAGCCTTCAATACTTCGACGATCAATTCGGCTCCGGGGGCCCAGTTGATTTCGGGCTCGCTGAATCGCAGGGTAGAGCCAAATGCCGCCGTTGAAAAAAGCAGGGCGATAGGGTCGACTGCGGCCAGCCCCGTTAGAACTCCGGCTGCCCGGAAGCCGGGAGTATTGGTTGAGCGGATTCCACGGACTCGACCGTTTGCATCCAGTTTCTCGCGCGAATTCTCGATTTGGAAGAGGCGGGTTTCAATGCGTAATGCCGGGTTGGCTTCGATCTCGAGTTGATCGAATTGGAGTTTCATGGATGCGCGCTCGTGAAGCACGCCGACTCCGACTCTTTTGACTTCGATCAGTTTGCCCGATATTCTCGCGCCGACAGGAATTGCAACTGCGTTATTGACGAGGATTGGCGCAACGAGCACGGCTTCAATCGACTGACCGGCTTTTGAAGAGTAAGATCGAATTCCATTGAGCAGGCGCAGTTCCATCAAAGTACCTTGGGGCACTTCGATGGCGTGTCCGCTGCAGCAAGCGAACAGTGCCAGGATTGGGACGGAAATGAGGCGATTGAGTTCTAAAACCAGAAAACAAACTCTATCACTCCTTTGGCTTCATTGAGAGCAAGAGATTTCTTGCGGGGGCAAATGCGCCTTGAATCTGATTCAGATGAGTTCGAGCGCTTTCCATATCCTTGCCTTGCTTGAGGAGCGATACCGCGAGCATGTAGCGTGCGTGGGTCGAGTTCGGATTCGTTTTCAGGCTGGCAACGGCGAATTCTTCGGCCTTGGCGTAGTCATCTTTGTAGGCATAATAGGCCGAGAGATTTGTATTGTTCGGGGAATCTTTCGGGTCGATGCGCCATGCTTTGTTGAGCCAGGGGATTGCCTTCTCCGGATCGCGCGCTTTGAGATAAAGTGCGCCGAGATTGCAGAGAATATCGAAGTTCTCTGGATCATAAGTGTCGCCGATTAGAAGATGGTCGATTGCCTTGAGCCGGTCACCTTTTTTGAAATCTTTCGTGGCCGCTTCGATTTGCTTTTGGGCCTTCTTTGGTGTTTTGTGTTGCAGCCGTGCCGCTGAAATAGTTGCCTGTTGGCCGTTCAGATTCCGGTGTGGCAATTTGATTTCGAGGTATGAAGTTGAGCCAGTCTGGATTTCGAGTGAGTACCGCGGTTCTCCTGTCTGGCCCACGATTCTAAATTCGTAAAATCCAATCGGCTGCGCAGGCAATTGAAAGCCGCCGCCGACACTTAACGCTGCGTCTGCGACGACACGGCGGCTGCCGATGTCGATCAACTGCACGCGAAGCAGGCCCAATTCGAGACGGTCGTCGGAAATCACTTTGCCTGAGATTGGCATGTCCATTGAAGCGTGCGAAGTATGTCCCATTTGGACCACTTCTTGTGGGTTAGCGGCGGGGTTCGCCATCAGAAAAATCGTGAGCCAGCTTGAGACGATCATGACGTTTACCTGACTGCTATACGTGGCAGAATCCAAAAAGCTCAGGGCTTGGATGAATCCATGTGACAGTGAGGTTGGAAGCGGGGCTGACCGGGCCAGCATCCCCTATACTGGGATTTCACCCATTGATTTCAACCCGATTTCAATAATTATGAGAGGGGGATTTTCCTTTGCGAATGCGATTTTTTAGCGCTTTGGCGGCGCTGACGCTGGTACCACTGGCGTTTTCTCAGGCAGTGCCTGGATATGTGAGCTTTTCCGATGGCGAGAAGCGGATTGCTGAAGTGGCGAGGCAGAATTCGAGCTGGATTCAGATCTCGGCGATCGGCAATTCCGCCGGCGGCAAGAAACTTCATCTGTTAACTGTGGCTGCTCCGGGCAAAGTAAAGCCCGAGCTTCGCCCTGCTGTTTTTGTTGGTGCCAATCTGGTTGGCTTTCACAATGCAGGGACGCAGGCGGCAGTTGCTTTTGTAGAAAAGCTGGTTGCCAAGAAGGATGATGCCGCCGTAAAGACGCTACTTGAAACTCGCACATTTTATGTCGCACCGATGCTGAACCCGGATGCGCACGACGGGCTTTTTCAGAGCCCAAAATATCGTCGCAGTCTCAATGCCGGAAAACTGGATCGTGATCTGGATAGCCTGGTTGGTGAGGACGGCCCTAACGATCTGAATAACGATGGCAAGATCACGATGATGCGGATTGCCGATCCCGCCGGGGAATGGATCATTGACGAGAAGGATTCCCGTCTGATGCGCCGTGCGGATCCGCTCAAAGGTGAAAAGGGCAAGTTCAAAATGATGGCCGAAGGTATCGACGACGATAAAGACGGCTTGTATAACGAAGACCCTGCCGGTGGTTATCGACCCGATCGCAACTTTGCGCATGCCTGGAATGAAGCCGATCCTGAGTCTGGCCCCTGGCCGAGTGCGCAGCCGGAGAGCAAGGCTATTATGGACTTCCTGATCAAGCACCGTAACGTGGCGATGGCCGTGGTCTTTGGGCCTGCCAATAATCTGCTTGAAATGCCGCGCGGTGCCGGGGTACGCACTGGCGACATCGGAAGTATGAAGGTGACGGTACCTCGCAATATTGCGAATGCCACCGGCCTTGATGCCAGCAAAGAATACACGATTGATGAAGTATATGAAGTGCTGAAGGATTCTCCTCTGGCCCGTGCTCAGGGTGGGCTCACGAAGGAGGCAGTTGCCCAGTTTCTTGGTGGTGGCCCTGCGACGGCACCCGACGCAGAAGACCTGAAGTTTTATCAAAGCTTTGGTGACGACTATAAGAAGCTGCTGGATAAGGCAGGTCTCGACAACAAACGCAGTGGCGGACAGAGTGCTCCCGGTGGGCTTCAAAACTGGCTTTATTACCAATACAGCACCATGGCAATTGAGCTCGATGTCTGGGGAATCCCGAAGACGACTGCTGCCAAAGCGCCTGCCGGTGCCGCTGGTGACGTCCTCACGCTCGACAAGTTTGAGAAGATGAGCGCTGCCGATGTGGCCGCACTCGACGATGAAAAACTGGGGAGCTTCCTTAAGAGCATCAATGCTCCCGCTATGGCGTCGGCTGCGATGATCAAGCAGGGTGCGGCCAGTGGCCGCATGACGCCTGCCCAGATGGCTGGGATGATCCGGTCTCAAGGTGGCGGCGGTGCTGCCCGTCCGACGACTGCTGCTGCTGTTGGTGGCACGACCACACCTGATGAAGACACGATTGCCTATGTCGACGCCAGTGCCAAAGAAGGAATCGTCGCCTGGACCCCTGTGACACTTCCCGATGGCACCAAGGCTGAAGTTGGCGGCGTGGATCCATTTCTTGCCGTTGCCCCTAATGAGGCCGAGTTGAAGAAAGCGGCTGATGTGCATGCCGATGCTTTGATTTTCATGGCCGGCAAGCTTGCTGAAGTTGCCATTGCCGACGTTCAGGTTAAGGCGCTTGGTTCTGGTGTTTATGAAGTGAGCGCGACTGCGGTTAACAATGGCTTCCTGCCTACGGCGACCCGCTTGCAGGTGCGCACTCGCAGCTACCTTCCGGCACGACTCACGATCACGCTGCCTTCCGGGGCAAGTCTGGTGCAAGGTAACAACCGAAGCGCGAATGAGCGCATCACTGGATCTGGTGGCACAACCAAGGCCACATGGATCGTGAATGCAACGCCCGGTGCCAAGATCACCGTAAGCATCCTGACGCAGAACGCTGGCGAAGACCGGCGCGAGGTGGTTCTCCAGTGAAAACGCAAGCTTATCTATCGTTGATTCTTTGTGGTGCCCTGATGGGGCAGAGCTCTACGCTCAGCCCGAAGGTTGCCGCTCCAGATCCCCAGTGGGATCGTCTCTATCCGAATGCGCAGATCCTCGAGATGATGCGCGGCTATGCGAAGTCTTATCCCGATTGGGTAAAGGTTGAGAGCCTGGGTAAGACCAGTGCCGGTGGGGATACCTGGTTGATGACCATCACCAACCCGAAGACCGGTGCGGCCGACACCAAGCCCGCTGTATATATCGATGGCGCAACACACGCCAATGAAATCCAAGGAACTGAAGTGACGATGTATACCGTCAATTTCATTCTCAAGAACTACGGCAAGTTGCCGCGTGTTACCGAGTTTCTGGATCGCGCGACACTTTACGTCGTCCCGATGATGAATTTTGATAGCCGTGAGCGTTGGTTCACCCAGCCTGCAACGCCTAACTTCCCTCGTACTTTGCCGGTTGCGATCGACGATGACCGAGATGGTGTCGCCGATGAAGACGGCTTTGACGATCTTGATGGCGACGGCGAAATCACCATGATGCGCAAGAAAGTGCCGATGGGGCAAGGCCGCTTCAAGCTGGATCCGAAAGACCCTCGGCTGATGGTGCAAGTCACGGCCAATGAACTTGGCGATTACATCATGCTTGGCAGTGAAGGCATCGACAACGATGGCGATGGCCTGGTTAACGAAGATACCTATGGCTACATCGACCCGAATCGGGCGTGGGGAGAAGGCTGGATGCCACGCTATGTTCAGAATGGTTCGAGCGAGTACCCGCTACAGTACC
>CAZZGS010000095.1:8885-10788 GCA_964653845.1 uncultured Bryobacter sp. | reverse complement strand
ACCCAGGGGGTTTTCTCTACTTTCCCGAAAAGGTTTGAGGATATGGGAATCGGTCGATTGGATGCAATGCTCTTCGATCTCGGCGTCAGCATGAAACAGCTGACCGAGCCCGAACGCGGCTTCTCCTTCCGGCTCGATGGCCCCTTAGACATGCGGATGTCTCGCGACTCGGAAACAGATCTTACTGCGGCGGACGTGGTCAACACGTTCTCCGAACAAGAACTCGCCAACCTCATCTATGAGTACGGCGAAGAATGGAGGTCGCGGGCAATAGCCAGAGCAGTGGTCCGGGCCAGGCCCATTACAAGCACCAGACAGCTTGCCCAGCTAGCTGGTCACGGGGCCGGGGCCCGGGACACAAAGATTTCGCCGGCAACTAAAACCTTCATGGCGTTGCGGCTGTATGTGAACCGTGAGTTCGAAGAATTGAAAGCGCTGCTCGAATCGCTGCCGGCCTTGATGGCGCCTGGCGCTCGAGTAGTAGCGTTGACCTTCCATAGTTCAGAAGACCGAATTGTGAAGCAGCGCTTCCAGGAATTTCAACGTGCCGGTCAGGCCAAAATCCTGACTAAGCATGTGGTCAAACCAAGTGACGAGGAAACAAGAATCAACCCAGCCTCGCGTAGCGCGAAGTTACGGGCTCTTGAATGGTTAGCAGTTTAGTAATTAGTGACTTTGGAGGAATTTATGTCAGCATTGGCCCACGAATCTTATACCGGACAAGATCGGCTCACCGCCCGCCCCCAGCGCCTGCGTACCCACGCTCGCTCGCGTTCAAACGCCAATGCTTCCCGTAAGCTTCCGGCCTTCCCCGGCGAAGACCTCTACTTCGAAGCAAAGGCCATCGACAACTCCATGGTCGTCCGTGCCAATGACCCCGGTCAGCAAAAAAGCTCCTGGCGGGCCGCCGGTGCCGTCATCACTGTCGCTCTCCTCTTCACCGGCCTCCTCCTCCCCGGCGCATACCGCATGGTCGCCGGCATGACTGTACATCAGTTGCGCGACGAGCAGTCCCAGCTCCAGCGCGAAATTGCCGAGCTTCGTGCCCTCGAAGCCCGTCACACAAATCTAAAGACTCTCGAACAATTGGCTAACAACCAGGATCTGATCGACCCTGCACCCAACATGGTGCAGCATCTCACGCCCAAGGGTTCTTACGCCATGAACAGCCTCCCCTCCGGCAAGTAGAAGGCATTCCGGCGCTCAAGCAAACGAGTGCCTTCTACTTGATTTTTTCTCATTCTGAAAGGTGCAGCGAATGGTTAGTCCAATTCATCCAGCCGTCGAACGTCGAGCGCGCTGGCTGCTGCGTCTGCTCATTCTGTGGGGCCTGGCCGTCGTCGCAAGACTCTTCTATGTCCAAATCGTCAAGCATGACTTCTATGCTGAACTAGCCGAGCAACAACAAACTCGCCTTGTTGAAATCCCTGCCCACCGCGGCACCATCTATGATCGCAACGGCCATGTCCTTGCCATCAGTGTTCCCGTCGAAACCGTAATCGTCAATCCGGCCCAGCTCCCCAACGTCGAAATTGCCGCTGCGCTGCTTTCGGAAATCCTCAACATCGACCAGAAAAAGCTGCTCACCGAGCTCAAAGCAAAGGTCGAAGAAAAGCGCGGCTACTTCAAGGTTGCCGAACAACTCACCCAGGATCAGGTCAAACGCCTCAAGAGTCTCAAACTCGGCTGGATCCAGTTTGAATCCTCATCCATTCGCGTTTACCCCAACGATCAACTCGCCGCCCACATCCTCGGCGGAGTCGACTTTGAAAAACGCGGTAACGGCGGCATCGAACAAGGCCACGAAGACGAACTCTCCGGTCGTCCCGGCTACGCCAGCATGGTTACCGACGTCCGCCACCGCGGCTTTGAAAGCGTCATCGAAGTCGAGCCCGTCGCCGGC
>CAZZGS010000095.1:0-8875 GCA_964653845.1 uncultured Bryobacter sp. | reverse complement strand
CCGGCAACGACGTCACCCTCACTATCGATTATCGTGTTCAGTACGAACTCGAAAAACTTCTGGAGGAAGCCGTAGTAGAAAACAGTTGCTGGACTGGTCGTGCCATCATCATGGACCCTCACACCGGCGACGTGCTCGCCATGGCCAGCTACCCCAGCTACAACCCCAACGACAAAGTCATCGACATGCAGGCCCGTCAAAACCTGGCCGTACAAAGTCCCATCGAGCCCGGCTCTGTCTTTAAGGTCTTCACCATCGCTGGCGCCATCGAAGAAAAGCTGGTCAAGCCCACCACTGGATATCACTGCGGCAACGGCAAGATCAATCTCTTCGGCCGCGTCATTCACGATCACGATCCTTACGGCTACCTCTCCGTAGAAGACATCCTTGCCAAGTCCAGCAACATCGGCGCCATCCGCGTTAGCCAGGAACTGGGCGAGAAGAAATTCTTCGATTACATCAAGCTCTTTGGCTTTGGCTCTCGCACTGGCCTTCCCCTCCCGGGCGAATCCTCCGGTCGCGTTCGCCGCCTCTCCAAATGGAGCAAAAGCTCCATCGGCTCTGTCGCTATGGGCCATGAAATCATGGCCACCACAGCTCAGCTCGGCCAGGCAGTCTCGGTCATAGCCAACGGCGGCAGACTTGTAAAGCCAAGGCTCGTCCGCCAGGTCTCACCTCCACAACTCAACGGATACCAGCTCCGCCGTGCCAGCTTCGAGATCCCTGTTGAACCTTCTCAGCAGATCCTCTCACCAGATACCGTCGTCCAAATGCGCAAGATGATGGAGCACGTCGTACTCGCCGGCACAGGCAAGAGCGCAAAAATTCGCGGCTACTCCGTCGGCGGCAAAACCGGCTCAGCCCAGATCTACGACCCAAAGACCAAGGTATACCTGCACAAGTACCACGCATCCTTCATGGGCTTCACCCCGGTAAACGATCCCAGGCTGGTAACGATCATTACCCTCAACGGATCAACAAAATACGGAGGGGCTGTGGCCGCTCCCGTATTTAGCAAAGTCACTGAATCTGCCTTGCGTATCTTGAGCATTCCCAAAGATCTGCCAGACGATCCGAAAAGCGAACCAACAGTTGCGCTTGCCGTCAATGATGCGCCCGAAGCAATCCTCACTGAGGAAAAACCTGTGGAAGAAGTGGAAAACTCCGGCTCCACACTTACTAAGTCCAGCTTGGTAACTCCAAACTTCTCCGGTATGACCCTTCGTACGGTACTCGAAGTCGCCGGCAAGAGCGGCTTCCGCATTGACCCCTCCGGCAGCGGGCTTGTAAGATCCCAAATCCCTGCTGCTGGGGAACCAGTCGCTTATGGCCAAAAGATTAAATTGCGCTTTGGGCGCTAGGGAAAAGAAACAGGAATAGAACCAGACTTGAATCTCACTCCACGGACGATCGCTGAACTCACTGAGGGCATTTCCCTCGCCGCTCCCCTTGCGGCAGAGCTCGCAACACGTGTGTCTACCGGGGTCCATTTCGATTCACGCAAAATCCTCCCCGGCAATCTCTTCTGCGCCTTCGCCGGCGCCAACTTCGATGGCCGCAACTTCTCGCAATCAGCCGTCGATAAGGGCGCAATCGCAATCCTCAGCGAATTGCCTTCCCTGCCAGGCTTTGAATCCATTTGGATTCAGGTCGTAGAAGCCCGCAAGGCCCTCGCCCTCATTGCGCGCCGTTTCTACGAAGACCCCACGCGCAGCAAGCTATCGCTCTTCGGCGTCACCGGCACTAACGGCAAAACCACCACGGCATACATCCTCAATTCAATCCTCGAAGCGGCAGGCGCAAACTCGGGGCTCTTTGGCACCATCGAATACCGAATCGGTAGGCGCATCCTCGCAAGCGTCAACACCACGCCCGAGAGCGTCGAACTCTACGAACACTTCGCCGAACTGCTCTCCCAGGGCGCAGCCGACAACGCCGTCGCCATGGAAGTTTCATCGCACGCCCTCGCCCTTGGTCGCGTCTGGGGCATGCATTTCCGTGCCGCTATCTGGACCAATCTCACCCGCGACCACCTCGACTTCCACGGCGACATGGACTCCTACTTCGCCGCCAAATGTGAACTCTTTCGTGGACAGGACGCGCCTCCCCCAAACATAGCTGCGCTCAACTTCGATGACGAATACGCCCGCCGCGTTCCCATCGACCCCGCGACGACTCTCTGGAGCTTTGCCCTGCGCGAGTCCTCCCCACCAACAACTGTCCGAGCCATCAACATCCGCACCGGCTTCGACGGCGTTACCTTCGATCTGGTATCTCCATACGGCACCCGGAAGATCCACTCGCCGATGCTGGGAGACGTAAACGTCTCAAACATTCTTGGCGCTGCATGCGCCGCCCTCGGCGCAGGCATCCCACTCGATGCCGTCCAGCAAGGCATTGAAAACTGCGTGAGCGTCCCCGGCCGGTTCGAGCGTGTCGACGCCGGCCAGCCCTTCCTCACCATAGTCGATTACAGCCACACCGACGATGCAATCCGCAACGCCATCCGCGTCGCACGCGCGCTCAAGCCTTCACGGGTCATTACCCTCTTCGGCTGTGGTGGCGATCGCGATCGCTCAAAGCGTCCCCTGATGGGTGCCGCCGCTGCTGAAGCGTCAGACCACGTCGTTCTCACCAGCGACAACCCCCGCACAGAAGATCCCCTCGACATCATGAACGACGCCATGGTTGGCCTCCGTCGCTTCGATACTCCCCTCACTGTCGAGCCAGATCGCGAAAAGGCCATCAACAAAGCCCTCGCCATGGCACGTCCTGGTGACATCGTCATCCTCGCCGGTAAAGGCCACGAAGACTATCAGATCGTAGGCAAGACCAAACACCCCTTTGATGATCGTCTGGTCGCTCGTCGCGCCCTCGCTTCTCTCGGCTACGAAAAGGAGCAGCCCGTATGACGCTCTCTATTTTCGAAATCGCCCGTATACTCGCCATCGACATCCCCGCTGCCGATGCCGCCATCACAGGTTATGCAATCGACTCGCGCGAGGTCCACCCCGGCGATCTCTTCATCGCCTTCCCCGGCGAACAGGTCGATGGCCATAACTTCGTAGCAAACGCTTTCGAACTCGGTGCCGTAGCCGCCCTCGTCGAATACAAGGTCGAAAACGCAAGCGGCCCTCAGCTCGTTGTACCCAACACTCTCGATGCCCTCCGGGTCCTCGCCGCCGCAACTCGCAAGGCTTGGGGCAAAACAGTCGTCGGAATCACCGGCAGCGCCGGCAAAACTTCCACTAAAGAAATTGTCTCAACCCTGCTGAGCATAGCTATCCCCACCAGCAAAACGGTTGGCAATTTTAATAACCATATTGGTCTTCCTCTCTCGATCCTGTGTATCTCCGATAACTCGGAAGCCGCTGTGCTCGAGATGGGTATGAACCATTCGGGCGAGATCGCCCGCCTCTGCGAAATCGCCCGTCCTCAAATTGGTTTGGTCACCAACGTCGGCCATGCCCATATCGAGAACTTCGAAAACATCGAGGGCATAGCCGCCGCTAAGCGCGAACTCATCGAGTCGCTTCCCCAGGACGGCGTAGCCATCCTCAATGCCGACGACCCGCGCGTCGCCGCCTTCGCCTCCTCCACCAAAGCAAGGGTCGAAACTTTCGGCCTCGGCCAAGCTGCAAAAACACGCGCTACCCAAATTTCTTTCAGTCTTGAAGGTGCCAGCTTCCACATTGACGCACAGCCCTTCCACTCCAGGATCCCCGGCCGGATCGGAGTCTTGAATATTACGGCCGGCGTCGCTGTCGCACGCCTTTGGGGTGTTCCCCTGCGCCAACTTAGCGAAGCCGCTCGCACGATCGAACCGCCCAAAATGCGAACTCAAAAGTTCGAGCATCAGGGCATGACGATCTGGAACGATTGCTACAACTCAAGCCCGGACGCCGCCAAGGCGATGCTCGATCTGCTGCGCGATACCGCGCCAGGCCGCCGCATTGCGGTGCTGGGTGAGATGCGCGAACTTGGCCACTGGGCCGAGCCTCTCCACTCTGACATAGGTCGCTATGCAGTGGAGAGTGGTTTTTCTGTGCTACTTGGGATACGCGGCGCGGCTCGATTCACAATCGAGTCAGCAATGAAAGCTGGTCTGTCAGCACGCGCCGCGTGCTTTTTTGAAAGCCCTGAAGAAGCCGGAATTGCTTTGAAGTCCCTCGCCCAACCTGGCGACACCATCCTCTTTAAAGGCTCACGTGGCACCCGCGTGGAGTTAGCCCTCGAGAGGTTTCTGGCCTGACACCATGCTCTACTGGCTCCTCTTTGAAACTCTTCAGCCTGTCTTTGGTCCCCTGCGCCTCTTCGGCTATGTCACCTTTCGTACCGCCTTCGCACTAATCACCGCCCTCATGATCTCGCTGCTCCTCGGCCCCTGGATGATCCGCAAGCTGCGCGAAATGTCGATCGGCCAGTTCATCCGCGAAGACGGCCCCCAGTCTCATCAAGCCAAGGCTGGCACACCCACCATGGGTGGCCTGCTCATTGTCATCTCTATCCTGGTGCCAACTCTGCTTTGGGCCAATCTCCGCAATGTCTACATTTGGATAGCCATGGGCAGCCTCGTCGGCTTCGGTGCCATCGGCTTCTACGACGACTACACCAAGATGAAAAAGATGCGCAACTTGGGGCTAACCGCTCGTCAGAAATTTGCTCTTCAGGTTTTGGTCGCCATGGCCATCGGCTTCGTCCTTCTCCTCATGAACGCCAAAGGGCAGTACACCACTGCGATGAACGTGCCCTTCTTCAAGGCCTTCAAACCAGATCTCGTCATCGACGCTTTTGCCCACAACCCCTGGACCTTCGCCATCGCCTTCGCCCCTTTTTATGTCTTCATGGTCCTCGTCCTGGTCGGCTCCACCAACGCAGTCAATCTCACCGATGGCCTCGACGGCCTCGCCATCGGCCTTATGATCATTGCCTCCTCGGCCATGACTGCCCTCTGTTATCTAGCCGGCCATCGCGAATTCGCCACCTACCTTGAGCTGCAGCGTGTCCCCGGCTCAAGCGAACTCACCATCTTCTGCGCCACCATGATCGGCGCCTCCCTCGGCTTCCTTTGGTACAACGCTCACCCGGCCGAAGTCTTCATGGGTGACGTAGGCTCCCTCGCCCTCGGTGGCAGCATGGGCACTGTAGCTGTTCTGATCAAACAGGAATTGCTACTCCCCTTCATCGGCGGTGTCTATGTCATGGAACTCCTCAGCGTCGTCATTCAGGTCGGCAGCTACAAACTGCGCGGCAAACGCGTCTTCAAAATGGCCCCGATTCATCATCACTTCGAATTACTCGGCTGGAAAGAATCAAAGGTGATTGCCCGCTTCTGGATCTTGGGCCTCCTCATGGCTCTCTTCGCTCTCGCCACACTCAAACTTAGATAGACAACGATGCACTTCAACGGACAACATTTCATGGTTCTCGGCCTAGCCAAAAGCGGCGTGGGTGCCATCCAGCTTTTGCGTTCGAAGGGTGCCAAAGTTACAGGTGTTGACAGTAGAAACATCTCCGACCTACCAATTGTGCAAAACCTTGTGGATAATTCGGAAATCTCATTTAGCCGAGACCGCGAAGCGGATCTGAAAGGTGTCGACACTCTCGTTATATCTCCCGGTGTCCCACTAAGCCACTCGCTCACTCAGGCCGCTATGCGTCGCGGCATCCCTGTTGTTGGCGAGATCGAACTCGCCAGTGAATTCCTCACCGGGCCAATCCTCGCCATCACCGGATCTAATGGCAAAACCACCACCACTTCACTGGTCGGCCACATCCTTAAATCAGCCGGCGTCCCCTCTCAAGTAGGCGGAAACATCGGCTTTGCTGCCACCGACATGATCGCCACCTCAAACTTCCTCCAGTGGAATGTTCTTGAACTTTCTAGCTTCCAGCTCGAAACGATCCACCGCTTCCACCCTCAGATCGCAGCCGTATTAAACGTCACCCCGAACCACCTCGACCGTCACGGTTCGATCGAAGAATACGCAAAAGCGAAGGGAAACATTTTCCGCAATCAACGTTCTGGCGATTGGGCCGTCCTCAATGCCTCAAACGCCATCAGCAACGGCTACACAACCAATGCTCAAATCGCCCGCTTCTGCGGCGAATCAGCCCAAGTGTCAGCTAACGAGATCGAGCTCTTCGGCAAGCCGCTGATGCCTGTAAGTGAAGTTCCCCTCCCCGGCGGCCACAACCTCGAGAACGTCATGGCGGCAGCCACTCTTGCCTCACTTGCAGGTGCATCTCAC
This sequence comes from uncultured Bryobacter sp., assembly GCA_964653845.1. GTDB lineage: Bacteria > Acidobacteriota > Terriglobia > Bryobacterales > Bryobacteraceae > Bryobacter. Next base: position 2,624 of record CAZZGS010000095.1, on the reverse strand, counting down.
GAGTCCATCGCCGCAGCCGTCACCACCTTCAAAGGCGTCAAACACCGTCTTGAGTTCATTAGAGAAGTCCGCGGCATCAAGTTCTACAACGACTCAAAAGCAACCAGCGTCGACGCGACGCTCAAGGCTCTCGAAGCCCTGCCTGGGCCCCTCTGGGTCATCTTGGGAGGCCTCGACAAAGGCGGCAGTTACCTGCCCCTTGCCCCCCAGCTCAAGCAAAAAGCAAAGGCTGCACTCCTGATTGGAAGCGCCGCCTCAATCATCGAAAAAGAATTAAAAGACCACACCCACATCGACATCTGCGGCACCCTTGAAACCGCAATCCATTCCGCCGTGAATCAGGCACAACCGGGCGATACCGTCCTGCTGGCTCCGGCATGTGCCAGCTACGACCAATTCAAAAGTTATGAACATCGCGGAGACGTTTTCCGCCAACTGGTAGAGGCAATCTAATGGCTCGTAAGCTAACTGACTGGACACTCTTCTTTACCGTACTCATGATGACCTGCTTCGGCCTCATCATGGTCTACAGCGCCACCTCCATCACCACTGCCATCCGTGGCGGCAACATGGAGGAACCCTTTCTGCGTCAACTCGCCGCCGCCGTAGTCTCCTTCTTCCTGCTGATGTATCTGAAGCGACAGAACTACCTCTTGCTAAAAGACCCCGTTTGGGCTTTCATCCCTCTGGGCCTCGTCATAGCCTTGCTGCCTATTGCCTACTTCATGGATGGCCGCGCTCACCGCTGGATCCGCCTTCCCTTCTTCCAGTTGCAGCCGTCTGAGTTCGCCAAGCCCGCACTCATCGTCTTCGTGGCCTACTTCCTCACCAGGCGCATGCCCGCCTTGAACAGCCGCTACACCTTGATGCCCGCTGCCATGACTCTGATTGTCCTCTCAGGGGTTGTCCTCGTCTCTGACCTCGGCACCGCCGTTGCTCTCGTTATCCCTGTCATCGCCCTGCTCTACGTGGCCGGCATCAAGAAAACCTATCTCGCCGCAGCCGCTGCCGTTGCCATCCTGGTCATGGTTGGCGGCATCGTCGCCAAGCCCTACCGACTCTCCCGCGTGATCCAGTTCGCCGACCCCAACTGGGAATTTATCTCGAAGGTCGACCCTAACGGCTACATCAAGAACTACATCGGCAATTCCAACGCCACTCGCGACCCCGGCTATCAAATCCGTCAGGCAAAAATAGCCATCGGCTCCGGTGGCGCTCTGGGCCTAGGCATGATGCAAGGCCGTCAAAAACTGCTCTATCTCCCAGAAGCTCACACCGACTGTATCTACGCCGTCATCGGCGAAGAACTAGGCCTCTGGGGGGCCTCCGCCCTGATTGGCGGTTACTTCCTGATCTTCTGGCGGGGCTTCAGGCTCTTCTGGCTGGCCAAAGAAGACTTCGGCCGATATCTCGCCTTGGGCATCAGCATCTCCTTGCTCGTCCAGGCCCTCATCAACATCAGCGTGGTCCTCGACATGGGCCCCGCCAAAGGCATTCCCTTGCCACTCATCAGCTATGGCGGAAGTTCTTTGATGAGCACTCTCATCTCCCTCGGTATCTTGATGAGCGTCAGTGAGGATGCCCAGTGGCTGGAAAGTGCTTCCTGATGGCAGGTGGAGGAACCGGCGGCCATGTCATGCCTCTGCTCGCAGTAGCAGAACAGTTGCGCACCCGCGGTCATACGCCTTACTTCATCGGCACCAAAACCGGCTTTGAAGCCCGCCTCGTCCCCGAGCGCAAGTTCCCGATTGAATACATCGAAATCGGTGGCTTCGTAGGTCTCGGGCTTGCCCGAAAACTCAAATTGATTTACCAACTGCCGCTGGCGATCCTGCGCTCCCTTGCTTCCATCCGCAAGAACAAACCCGTCGCCTGCTTCAGCCTGGGCGGTTACGCAGCCGCGCCGCCTGTAGTCGCAAGCCTCCTCAGCGGCCTGCCGCTCGTCGTCATGGAACCAAATGCCATGCCCGGAGTGGTCAACCGCTGGATGGGCCGCTTCGCCTATAAAGCCTTACTCTCTTTCCCTCAGGCCGCAAGCTTCTTCCCTTCCCGGGCCGTCGAGATCACTGGCCTCCCGGTACGCGAAGAGTTCTTCGAAATCAAAGCCAAACCCTTCACTGGTGAGCTGACACTCCTGGTAACCGGAGGCAGCCAAGGCTCTCAAACCCTCAACAATGCCGTACGCGATTTGTGGCCATTGCTCCACGGCTTGAACGTCCGCCTCATTCATCAGTGCGGCCTCCGCCAGGAGGAACAACTTCGACAGGACTTCACTCAAACCTGCCTCAAAGGAGAAGTGAAGGCCTTTATTCAGGACATGCCCTCCGCCTACGAAGCCGCAGATCTAGTGCTTTGTCGCGCGGGCGCCGGCACAGTCAGCGAACTAGCAGCCGCCGGGCGATCCGCCATTCTCGTTCCATTTCCCTTCGCCGCAGGTGACCACCAAGCCAAAAATGCCCAGGCGGTTGTCGACGCCGGCGCGGGGTTCATGTTCCGCGATTCGGAACTCACTGGCAAGGCGATTCTGAGCGTCATTAGCAACTTCATCCAGCATCCAGAACAGTTGGCTGCCATGTCCACTCGAGCACATGCACTCCGCCAGCCCGGCGCGGCATCGCGCGCGG
>CAZZGS010000094.1:0-10819 GCA_964653845.1 uncultured Bryobacter sp. | reverse complement strand
GGGCCCGCGGATGCATTTGCCACCGCTGTAGGCGACGGCTGTGGCGCCGCGGCCGAGGTGGACGTTGGGGACGGTGAGGATCTCTGCGGCAGCATCGACGAGGACGGGGACGTTGTGTTTCCTGGCGATGGCTGAGATAGCTGCTGTACCGAGAGTGCCGTCGTCCTTGGGACCGGCGAGGATGTAGATCAAGGCGGTGCGGTTGTTAATGGCGGGCTCGAGTTGGGCGATATCGCCGATCTCGACGATCTTGACGCCGAGCATGCGGATGCTGTGATCGTACTGGTTGCGCGAGTAGGTGGGGATGATAACTTCGTTGCGGAGGCCGGTGAGATCGGGGAGGCGCTGCATGCGCTCTGGATTGAAGCCGGCGATGGCGGCGGCGGTGAAGTGGGAAAGGCCGGCGCTGCAGCCGTTGGTGATGATGGCCCAGGGAGCTTGCGTGATTTCGGCGATGCGGCGACCGGCGCCTTCCATGAGTTCGTCGAGATGGACGTAGTGGCGGGAGGCTTCGGCCATGGCCTGCTTTACTTCGGGCAGGGATTGCGAGCCAGTGATGATGGTGAAGGTACCGCGAGCGTTGATGACGGGACGGACGCCGATGGACTCGTAGAGGGTTGGACTTAGAGAGAGGGGTGCGGCCTTGGTTGCCTGAGCAGCGGCGAGTAAGCCACCGGTGCGGAAGAGATCACGACGGGAGGCGAGGGTTTGACGCAGACGATTCCAGAGAGCCATGCTCTTTAGTTTAGGGCTAGTTTATGGGACCGAGGGGGCTGTCGGGGCATTTGGTGGTTTGGACGGTGTAGATGAGGGTGGCGATGCGCCAGCCTTCGGGCGTTTTTACGAGATTGACCTGGTCAATGCCGCAATGGGTTCGCTTGCCGTCGCGATGGAAATCGTAGGGGGCCCAGAGGCTGGCGAGGCGGCCACCGATGCTGAGTTGGGGAGACCACATGCGCTCGATCAGCTTGTATTTGGCAGCGCCGATGCGGGCGGCAAAATCGGCTGCAGGGGTGGAGGTGGATTCGCCGGATTCGCGGATGGCGACCAGGCGTGCGTCTTTGAGGAAGAGGGCCTCGATGCCGGGGCCATCGTGGGCAGCCATGAGATCAAAAGTCTTCTGCACGATTGCGACGACGTCGTCCTGATCGGTGGCGAGTAGCGAGAAGCTGGTTAAGAAGAGCAATGAGGCGAGTCGCATTACTCTACAAGGCTATCAGTGACGGGTGCCTTCCATTCGCCAAAGGGGTCTTCCCAATTGGCCCAAACTGCGGGACCGAGAGCCAGTTCGTCATCGTTGAGCAGGCAGGCGTTGAGAGCAGCTTCGATTTCCTGGCGGCCCAGATCGATCCCGATGAAGACCAACTCTTGCATACGGTCGCCGTAAGGCTCAAGCCAGAGGTTGGCCAGGGCGCTGAGGCTGGCTTCATCTTGGGGCCATTCTTCTTTGGGGAGTGCGGAATACCAGAGGCGTTGGGGCTCGGTATTGACGCAGTTGCCGGCCTGGGAGTAGATGCCGATAATGTCGTGTTTAGTGGCCAGCCAGAAAAAGCCTTTGGCGCGGAGTACGCCGGGGAAGACTTCGCTGAGGGCATCCCAGAGACGCTGGGGATGAAAGGGACGGCGGGCACGGTAGACAAAACTGGTGATGCCGTATTCTTCGGTTTCGGGGGTGTGGAAGCCCTGGAGTTCTTTGAGCCAGCCGGGCATGACGGCGGCCTTTTCTTCGTCGTAGAGGCCGGTGTTGAGGATCAGGGATGGAGAAACGCGGGAATGATCTGCCTGGAGGATTTTCGCATCGGGGTTGATCTTGAGCAGCAGCTTTTCAAGACGAACGATGTCCTGGGCGCTCATACGATCGATCTTGTTGACGATCAGGATATTGGCGAACTCCACTTGATCGATCAGCAGGTCGGCAATGTTGCGCGTGTCTTCGTCGCTGAGGCCTAGATGGCGATCGAGGAGGTCGTCGTAAGAGTCCATATCTTCGAGGAATTTCTCGCCATCAATTACTGTGACCATTGTGTCGAGGCGGGCCAGATCGGAGAGCGAAGTGCCGTCTTCGTTGGCGAAGCTGAAAGTGGCAGCTACGGGCATGGGTTCGGAGATGCCGGTGGATTCAATGAGGAGGTAATCGTAGCGGTTTTCTGCCGCCAGCAGGGCTACCTGTTCGAGGAGGTCTTCACGCAAGGTGCAGCAGATACAGCCGTTGGACATCTCAATCAGTTTTTCGTTGGAACGAACGAGAGCGGCGTCGATGTTGACCTCGCTCATGTCGTTGACGATGACCGCAACTTTGAGCCCTTCACGATTGTTGAGGACGTGATTGAGGAGGGTGGTTTTGCCTGCTCCAAGAAAGCCGGAAAGAACGGTGACGGGAAGTCTTTCAGTATTGCGCATTCGTTATCATTATTACATGAGGGCAGTTGAAAATAAATTTCTGGGCCGAAAGTGTTTCCACAGAGCATCTTGAGAGTAAAGAACTAGAAGACGCGTTTGACGCGGGGAATAGAGAGGATTAGTCTGGAGGAAAGAGCAAAATAGAGATGACCCGCTTTGCGCCATCGAAACATTTCGTTTATATGGGAACCGTTGCGATTCTGCTCGGCCTCATGTCGGCCTGGGTGGCCTGGCAATGGAGCCCTGCAATTGTACCTGCGGCATTGTTTTTTGCCAGTGCCCTTCTCCTCTTCTGGTTGAGCATGCATCCGGTGATTGAAGTGACAGACAGAGAACTCGCCATTGGGAAAAAGACCATTCCGTGGAGTTCCATCACACGAATTGAAACGACTGGGTTGCTTACGCCACTGGTGATGAAACTGACCGTGGACAAGGGACGCAAAGTGTTGCTGATCTTTGCCGGTGATCTGGAATCCTCTGGCCGGTTGCGAGAGATGCTTTGCAACTGTGCGCCGCATGCACTGCTCGACGGGGCACCTCAAAGACAAAGGCAGGCGATCATCGCGGTTCGTAACGGTGCAACTTCGGAGGTGGAGCGGCATCCGATTCTTACGCTTGAGGACGAAGCCGAGGTAGAGCGAATGTTCCAGCGCTTGCGCGAGGTGGGACATCTCGATCAGAGCAATGGCGATGGCCTGCATTCTCCTGAGGATCTCTAGAAGTTGCGAAAGCTGAAACTCGTTTTGGCCTTGGCCTTGCTTGCCGGTTCTCTGTGGCTTGGTAGAAGTGGCATTCTGACCTGGGCAGGTTCTTATCTAGTGGAAGTGCAAGAACCCCAGAAGGCCGATTTGATTGTGGTGCTGGGTGGGGATGCAAGTGGGGCAAGGGCACTCAAGGGCTGTCAGTTGCTGGAGCGCGGCTTTGCCAGTCAATTGTGGATGAGCGGTTCGCTCGACTTTTACGGCAAAGCAGAATCGGAACTGGCGATTGAATTTCTAGCGACCAAAGGTTGCCCGACAAAGCAGATGACTGCGCTACGGAATCCCGTTGACTCTACCAGAGATGAAGCCATTGCAATTGGGAAGATGATGCGGCAACGGGGAATCAAGAAGTATTTGCTGGTGACATCCAATTTCCATACCAGACGATCGGGCAAAGTATTTCGTGAGCAGTCGCCTGAACTGGAAACAATAGTGATTGCCGCAGACGACAACGAATTTCCGGTCGACAGGTGGTGGACGATGCGCCATTCGAGAAAGACTGCATTCTATGAGTGGCTTAAAACTGTCAGTTACTGGGTAGGGCTTTAGGTAGTGGCAGGTACGTTTCGCACGACGATGGACATAGCGTGGCCGTACCTGAGGCGCTATCGCAAAGGGATTGTTGCAGGAGTAGGTTGCCTGGTGGGGAAGGTGCTTTTTGCGACGATGAATCCTTTGATCATTCGTGACGGCTTTGATGCACTGCTGGCTGGAGTCGGGCTGGACAAGTTATGGAAGTTTGCCGCCCTATTGCTGCTGTTCGGGAGCCTGCGTGGAATTCTACAGTTTTATATGCGCCTGATTCTAGTAGGGATCTCCCGGGATGTCGAATTCGACATGAGGAACGATATCTTCGGGCACATGGTGGGGCTGAGCGGAGATTTTTACCAGAAGATGCGCACTGGCGACATTATGGCCAGAGCAACGAATGACTTGAACCAGGTAAGGATGATGCTTGGGCCTGGCGTCATGTACTGGCTGGAGACCACACTCACTACAATTCTTGCGATCAGCGTGATGGCGAGTGTGGATTGGCAGATGACACTCATCGCGTTGATCCCCGCGCCGCTAATCAGTCTGGTGGTGATTTACTTTGGGCAGAAGATACATAAACGGTTTGAGAAGATTCAGGAGCAATTCAGCGATATTTCGAGCCGGGTACAGGAGAATCTGAACGGGGCGCGAATCGTCAGAGCTTATGCGCAGGAGGATGCGGAACTCAAGAAGTTTGAGGTTTTGAATCAAAGCTACATAAGATCAAATCTGGGGTTGGCCCGGGACACGGGAGTGTTTTATCCGCTATTGCAGGCACTGGTGGGATGTACGTTTCTTCTGGTGATGTGGGCAGGGGGCTGGAGGCTGTCGACGGGTAAGATTTCGCTTGGTTCGTTTGTGATGTTTCAGACCTACATGGGGATGTTGATCTGGCCGATGATTGCGTTTGGATGGGTAGTGAATTTGACGCAGAGGGGGACTGCCAGTTTGAAGCGCATTCGAGAAATTCTCGACGCTGTGCCTACTATTTCGGCGCCTCAGACACCAACCGTGATTCGGGATGTAAAGGGAGAACTTGTCTTCGAGAACGTGTCGGTGCGCTTTGGGGATGTGGTGGCGCTAGACGGGATCAACCTGAGAATTGGCGCGGGGCAAACGGTGGCAATCGTTGGTAAGACTGGTTCTGGCAAGTCGACGCTGTTGAACCTGGTGCCTAGGATGCTGGACCCGACTGGTGGCCGGGTGCTGCTGGATGGAGTGGATCTGCGGTCTCTCGATCCGCTGGCATTGCGCAAATGTATCGGATTTGTGCCGCAAGAGACGTTTCTGTTCAGCACCACGCTCGAAGAGAATATTGCGCTGGGAGTGCCGGATGCCACCAGATCTCAGGTGGAATCGGCGGCGCAGAAAAGCGGATTGAGCGAGGACATCGCGAATTTTCCGGATGGGTACGGGACGATGATTGGAGAACGAGGGATTACGTTGTCTGGAGGCCAGAAGCAACGTACGGCAATTGCCAGGGCGATTGTCCGGGAGCCTGCGGTGCTAATTCTCGACGATGCTTTGTCTAGCGTCGATACGGTGACGGAAGAAAAGATCCTGCATCATTTGCGGGAAGTCATGATTGGGAGAACGGCGCTGTTTGTTTCGCACAGAGTGTCGACGGTGAAGGATGCGGATGTGATTTTTGTCCTGGATCAGGGGAAGGTTGTTGAGCAGGGGAATCATGCGCATCTGATCGAGCAAGGCGGGTATTATGCGGAGTTGTATCGGAGGCAGGCGCTGGAGGAAGAATTGGAGCACGCGAGCTAGCGGGTTATCTTGAGGTCATGCGCTTCGCTCTGATTCCGGTTGCGGGATTGTGGCTGTGGGGGAAGAGTGTTGCCGACGATACTGTTGCGCAACAGATGAGAAGCGGGGAGACGGATGTCCATCATGTACGCGTTCTGAAACGTGTGGCGATTGATGGAGAGATGGATCTGGTTGTTGCGCTTGGAAGCCCAAAGCATCGGGTTGATGGTGAGACGGCTTGGGTATGGTGGGAAGGGCAAATCCGGATCGGCCTGTATTTGCAGCGGCGCGACGATGCTGGGAAGATCTACCGGATTGCGGTAGAGCGGGGCATGAAGGACGGGGAGTGTTTTGCACGAGTGGAGAGAGTTTCGGCGACGGATGTGGTGATCGGGTGCAGGCCTGAAAAGGTAGGACCGGGGATGCATCGAAAATTTGTTTACGATGCCCGGGCGAAGCGGTTGGTGGCCTTCTTTGAGTATTTTCCGTATCGGATGGAACGCGTTCGCCTTGCCGGGGATCGCGTGATTTGGGCAGGCAGGAGTGACTCGCAGAGGGTTGAGATGACGCTGCAGCCGGATGGGGTTTGGGGAGTGAAAGCGATGGGTGTTGCGGGTGAGAGATCGTGGGCGAAGCGGGTGTTGCGTTTTGGGGCTGCTGGTGAGTTTCAGGTGACCGAGGGTGAGGCTGAAGTGGTGGAACACAAGAACGGGAAAAAGTTTCGATTGAAACAGGTTCGGGGTGAGGAGCACATTGGCCCCTGGCAGGTGGAAGGCACAAAGCTGTGGTTCGGGAAGACTTTCTACGATAGTGAGGGCATGACGGGTGAAGGTGGGTTTGGATATTTTAATGGCGCGATGCGGAGTTTTGAGATGTATTCGCCAGAGGCGGTAAAGAGGGCTTCGGTGTCGGCTGTTTTGGTAGAGCCCGAGCGAATCTGGTTGGGGCTGGAGCATCGGGGAGAATATGGCTCAAGTGGCATGGGAGTGATTGAATTTGACCGGTCGAAGAAAGAGACTCGCAAGATTGAAGTGCCAGGGGTGGTTCTTGGGTTAGCGCGGGCGGGTAAGAAGATTGTGATGGCAACCGAATTCGGGGCTGTGGTTTGGGATGGCCAATCGTTGCGGCGATTCTTTGTGGATATGACAACGGATGGGCGGATGCGTGTTGTGGAGGGAATAACGGTACCCTGAATCCAATATGATTCGTAGTCTTGTTTTGGGGTTGAGCGCGGCAGCGTTGTTTGGGCAGAAGTTCGAGCCGGGAATGGCTGAGCGGCCGGAGATGAAGAAGGCTTTCGCGGAAGTGGATGCGCGGGCGGAGAAGATTCAGAAGGAATGGGTGTTTCTGACAGAGATTCCTTCGCCTTCTAAACAGGAGACGCTGCGGATCGCTTATATGAAGACCGCGATGGCGCGGGTGGGATTGACCAATATCCAGCAGGACGAAATCGGGAATGTTTGGGGGGTGATGAAGGGAAGCGGCGGCGGGCCCGAAGTTGCGTTTGCGGCGCATATGGACACGGTCTTCCCGATGGATACGAAGATCAAAGTTCGTGAAGATGCCGGGCGGTACCATGCGCCTAGCATCGGGGACGATACGGGTGCGCTGGTGGCGTTGCTGCATGCTTTCGACATCATGAAGCAGCAGGGGATCAAGACCAAGGGCGATGTGATTTTTGTGGCGACGGTGCAGGAAGAGATCGGCTTACTGGGGGCTAAGTACTGGCTGGAACATCGTGAGAAGAAGCCGGATCTGTTTGTTGCGGTCGATTCCCGACTGGGCAGTGTTGGCTATGGGGCGTTGCTGATTGAGCAGTACAAGTTCACGTTTGAAGGCCCGACGATGCATACGCTGGCTAGCAAGGGGAAGACCAATGCCGCGCGTGGGGCGGCCCGGATGATTCTAGCGCTCAATGAGATGGAAATGCCGGCACCGCTGGTGGGCGGGTCGCCGAATTTGCCGGTGGCTAATGTGGGGACACTTGGTGGCGGCACGGTTGTGAATGCGACGCCTGGGAGTGTGTTCTTGACGGTAGATATTCGGAGCCAGGATATGAAGGCTCAGCAGAAGCTGGTGGAAGATGTGAAGAGCCTGGGGCAGCGGGCGGCGAATCAAGAGAAATTGGGCCTCAAGATCGAGGGGATCAATTTGGTGCATGACTATTCTAAGGCGTTGCCGAAAGAAATCAGACTGAATCATCCGCTGGTGCAGACGGCACTTGCGGTGACGGACCATATGCAATTGAACGGAAAGAGTAAGGCAGTTGCGGTGGATAGCGGGAGCGATGACCACAACATTGGGGTTGCTATGGGGATTCCATCGATCGGGATTGGGGCAATTATCGGGGGCGGTGCGCATTCGCTTGAGGAGAGCGCCGAGAAGGCGTCGATTCTGCGGGGGACGAAGTATATGATGTTGCTGACGGCTGCGCTGGCAGGGATGAACTAGCGGGGGATCAAAGAGCGATCTTCAAGAGTTGGGCTTGTGTATGCAGACGTGAATCTATTGTGTAGAGCTTCGTATCAAACAAGATACAAGAACAAAGTAGATGGACATCGCTCCACGATAGCCCCTTGGCATGCAAACCCTGACGTTCGACAAACCACATGAGTTCTGCGAAGGTGGCGTTTTGAATTCGAGGCAGGTGGAGTAACAGGATCAGAGTGGAGCGCCTTTGAGGAATGTTGCCGACTATGAGTTCACCGAGAACGGATTCGTGCGTAAAAACCAGCTGGTTCTCAACGAGGCTTGTGAGAAGAGAGTTCGGCGACTTGAAATGGGTGATCCAGATGCAGGTGTCAACGAGTACTTTCATCGAGACTTTGTTCGGGGGAGAGAAGATCTTCGAGACGGCGGCGGTTGGGTGCCCAAGCGTCTGGCATGGTTCCGCCTAATGCGATCAAACGGCGACCCGCTTCGCGTGCGAGTAGCGATCTAAGAGCTTCGTGAATTAATTCTGTCTTCTCTTTGATCCCAGTGAGCAAAGCTGCTTCGGCGATCAATTCATCATCGAGGTTGAGAGTCGTCCTCATACTTCAAAATTAGCATATCGATCTGCATGGTTAGTAATACTTATCGAGAACGGGTTTGAGGAAGCGGACGCAATAGGACCGCTAGCGGGGATGAACCAGGCGGGCGCGGATCTCATTGAGGATTTTTTGTGCGGGGATAGAGGCTGGCTCTTTGGCGAGCATAGCCAAGACGGTGCGTTCAGCTTCACGCCAGGACTGATTTGCGAGGGCTGAGCTCTCGTTGCGTTTGTGGAGATCGCCGAGGAGGAGCAAGCCTTCAGCTATGGGGCGAAGGCTTGATTTTGTGGCGTTGGCGATGGTGTGGTTGGCGATGGACTCGCTGACGTGATGGATGGCTGGCCCGAGTAGATTCAAAGCGGCGTAAGTTTGGGCCAGCGAGTAATGAACGTTGCCAAGGAAGCTTGTTGTGGGTGCGGAATCGATCGCATCGCCACCTTCGCGGAGTATCTGGCGTCTTTCTTCGAGAACGCTTTTTTGGATCTTCAGGGCCTGTTCTGGATGGCCCTCGGCAAGCAGGATGTCGCCGAGCATGGAGTTGGCAACTGTCCGGCTACGGCGGTTGACGATGGATTGAGGATTTTGTAAGAGGTACGAACGGCGGAGGACCTCCTGATAGGCCTGACGGGCCTCGGCCCACTTGCCGTGGCTGAAGAGAATATCGGCCAGCAGCATGGCGGTATTCCAACGTTCATCGGGGGTTGCGGAAGATAGGGAGTCGAGGAGGATCAGGGCACGGCGAGCACAGCGCTCGGCTACAGGGAAGTCTTCCAGGTAGTTGTCAAAAGATTCTCCGAGGTTGCCACTAATTTGACTGTAAAGGGTGGCGATCTCGCGCTTGTCTATCTCGGACTGGGAGGCGAAATCCCAGACTTCGAGTTGCTTGATGGCGGCATAGAGGATTTGGCGGCGCGTATCGGCGGGAACGTTTGTGCCTAGTACGGACAGAAAGACTTTGAAGATGAGATCGCGGGCGGCTGCCTGGGCTTGCCGGGATCGGCGCTCTTGATCTTCGCGGCGAAGGTAAATTTGTTGCAACTCGAAGAGGGTAAAAGCGGCGAGGATCGTCAAGGGAATGAGGTAGCGGCGATTGCGGCGAATCCAGAGGGCGGAATCGTGAAGAAGACTATTGGGCCGGGCGAGCAGAGGTCGCGAGTCAAGATAGTTTTCAATGTCGTTGCGAAAGGATTCGACAGTGGCGTAGCGGTGGGATGGGTTCACTTCGAGCGCCTTGCGCGCGATGGCCTGGAGGTCGCCTTTGATTAGCCTGAGGCCCTGAGGCTGACCGGCGTGGATGCGAGAGGCCCACTCGTGAGGGAGCGCTGGGGATGTGCCGAAGGGATGTTGCCCTGTCAGCAATTCCGCAAAGAGGATACCGAGGCTGAAGATGTCGAAGGAGGGAGTGGCGGGGTCGCCGCGCCATTGCTCGGGGCTAGCGTAGGCGGGAGTAAGAGGAGAGTGGCCGGGTTGGGTGGCCAGGGAGTCGATGTGTGAATTGGACTGGAGGAGTTTGGCGATGCCGAAGTCGAGGATCTTGAGATTTACTTGAGGAGTGACGAGGATGTGGGCGGGCTTCAGGTCGCGGTGGACGATCAAGAGGTGGTGGGCCGACTCGATCACAAGACAGATCTCCCGGAAGAGTAAGAGTTTGGCGCGCTGGTCGAGAAGTTTTGCATGTTCGAGGAATGGTACGCCTTCGATCCATTCGAGGATGAGGTAATGTTGGCCGGTGGATAGTTGGCCGGAATCGAGAAGGCGACAGATTGCGGGATTGTTAAGCGTGGCAAGAATCTGACGTTCTGTCTCGAGTCGATAGAGGATTTGCGGGGAAACAGCGGATGGCTGGATCAGTTTGATGGCAACGGTTTGTTCAAACTGTCCGTCATCGCGTTCGGCGCGGAGAACGAGGGTGGATAGAGTAGTGGCGACGAGGCTGGTGACACGGTAGGGACCGAAGCGATTCGGGTAGAGTTCGCCGGTGGGTTCGAGTTCGAAGCCGGAGACTTCGCGTTGGTGGGCATCGAGCATGGTGGCAACGATTTCGCGGAGCTCGAGGTCTTGTTCTGTTTGGCGGTTGAGGAAGCTGGCGCGTTCGCCCGTCGGTTGATCTAGAGCGGCAAAGAAGAGGGCCTTGATTTGAGGCCACTTTTCAGCCGGAAGATTTGGGGCGGGTGTCATTGAAGTGTAGGGGCCGCAAAGGTTAAGCGTAGCGGAGGTTATTTTGGGGTCAAAGCTGAAGGCGGGTGAGGAGCCAGGCGCGAGCACAGGTCCATTCGCGTTTAATGGTGCGGCTGGAGAGGTCAAGCGACTGGGCGATTTCTTCCGTGGTGAGGCCACCGA
>CAZZGS010000093.1:0-10844 GCA_964653845.1 uncultured Bryobacter sp. | reverse complement strand
ATACGGCTCCTACCTTGGATTCTGGCTTCAAAGCGAAGCTCGGGATAAGGGTGCAACACGCGTGGTGTCGGCAGCCAAGCCTGGGCCAAGGGGTCAGCCTTCCATGAGGCGGCTTCCCCTGTCAACCGAAAATGTCACTTCTGATGTGGCTTTTTTGCTCCTTCGCCTCCATATATGCTCCTTTACACGAGACGCGGCGGTCCAGGCCGCTCGGGGTCTGCGCGCCGTCAGGGTAGCCTTGACGGACGCTCTCGTTTCGTGCGATTTCGAGACCATCGATGCGAAGAAGCCGGACGTACACGACTGCTTCATTTCGCCCTTAAGTTTTGGCCGCTTGGTTTTGCTTTCAGCTGAGGCAAAACAGGTCTGCTGGGCAAGCTCCACAGAAAGAATGGTGAAGAAAAATATGGCAAGCAGAGGCCGCATAACTGCATAAGCGAGAACGCGGCCAGGAAGATGACAAAAATTGTCGTTAAGAATTCTCCAGATAATCGAGGGATGGAAATCGAAGCGCCTGCGCCGACCGACAGACGATCTCTTTACCGATGCCGCAGTAGAGTTTGGTGTTGAGCGCGGTGTAGGTCTGTGCCTCGGGTCGCTAGTGGATCGTGAAGTCGCTGAAGGTGCTGCGCTGGATTCCGTGGACGTCGCCGACTGTGAAATCCACTTCTACTTGCCTCGGAAGCGTGGTGCCATCTGCGAGGCGGGTGTAATTGATCGTCATTCTCGTTGTGCCGCTTTGCGTGGTGTGGCGGAGGATTTCGTGGGTCTTGGGGTCAATCGTAAAAACGTGGTTTTTGCCCTCGCTCGTAGCCTCAAGGCTGTCGCCAGTGACAGTAAGCTGGTAAGTCTTGGCGAGGTCTCGCAGCGATGTGCTAGCAGCCTTCGATACAACCACAAGCTTCATGTCCTCCTCAACTTCCCATTGCTCAGCCGGGGTGAGAGGCTTGCCGTTGCGCTCAATCATCTTGCGGTAACGCTGGCCTTGAACGATGATGACGTCGAAAGTTTTGGTCCGCTCACTGCCTGCGATACGGTGACCGTAGGGGTCCAGGCGACAGTTCTCCTGCACCTCGCGGTAGACGTAGCGGGCCCGCATTTCCTGCTGGCGCTCCTCAGCGCCAGCCACCAGGTGAAGCACTTCGAGGGCAGTCAAAATCAGTAGCGTCATCGTTGGAATTATTATGCTCGCCTCATTGTTCTTCCGTCCAGCCTATCCCGTCAGGGCTAACCCCTATAATTGCCAGATGCGTTGGTGGATCCTTTCTCTCTTGTTCCTCGGGACGACGGTCAATTATCTCGACCGGATTATCCTCGGGATCCTGTTGCCTGAAATCCGCAAGGAGATCCCGATAGATGACATCCTCTACGGGAAGATCTCGAGTGCGTTTCAACTTTCGTACACGATTGGATTTCTAATCGCTGGCAAGTTCATCGATAAGGTCGGCACGCGTTTGGGCTATGCAGGCTCGATTCTTTGGTGGAGTCTTGCTGCGGCGGCACATAGTTTTATTCGCAATCCGCTGACGTTTGGGATTTGCAGGGCGGTGCTCGGTTTGGGCGAGGCGGGGAATTTTCCGGCGGCGATCAAAAGTGTTTCTGAGTGGTTCCCGAAGAAGGACCGGGCTTTTGCAACCGGTATCTTTAATGCCGGGTCGAACATTGCGACGATGATCGGGCCAGTACTTTTTGTCTACATGACGGCACGGTTTGGGTGGCGCGCTTGCTTTCTGATTACGGCTAGTAGTGGACTGGTTGTACTTGTGCTCTGGTACTTCACCAAGGCTGAGCCGCCGCCGCAAGACGATGATGACCCGAATGCGGTGAAGCTGACCTGGGGGCAGGTGGCTCGCTACAAGGAAACCTGGGGCTTTGCGGCGGCGAAGTTTTTCTCTGATCCAGTCTGGTGGTTTTATCTTTTCTGGTTGCCGCCTTATTTCTACGATGTGCGGCACTTCGATATGAAACAGGTTGCCTGGGCATTTCCCTTTATCTATCTGATGGCGGATGTCGGCAGTGTGATGGGTGGCTGGCTCTCTGGCTACTTTATGCGGCTGGGCTGGCCGGTGGGCAAGGCTCGCAAGGTGACGATGGGAATCTTTGCGGCTTGCATGCCGATTGCCGCAACCAGCGTGTTGTTTGAAAATCCGTTCATCGCGATTGGGCTGATTAGCCTTGCAACAACCGCGCATCAGGGGTGGTCTGCAAACCTGTATACGACAGTGTCCGATGTGTTCCCCAAAAGTGCTGTGGCCTCCGCAACTGGCATCGGTGCCAGCCTCGGAGGCCTGGGTGGGGTGATCTTCTCGACACTACTGCCCGGCTACATCGTCACTTACTTTGGATACGCGCCAATGTTTTTCATCATGGGTGCATTCCATCTGACCGGGCTCTTTTTACTACACAAGTTGATGGGCGATCTTAAGCCCATAACTCCGTAACGGGGCCGTAGATGTCTTCCTGGCCGAAGGGCACGTATTCGAAGCCGCGGTTGAAGGGATCGTCGTAGCGGATGCTGGTGTAGTTGATGCCCATAGCGGAATAGATGGTGGCTTCGATGTCTTCAGGGCGGACGTCGCGCTGGCGACTCCAGCCGAAGTTACTGGTGGCTGAGCCGAGGGAGTTGGTGGAGCCAATTGCACGGCCGCCTTTGATGCCGGCACCGGCAAGGAAGGCGAACTGCTGTACGAAGTGGTCTCGACCCTGGGCCGCGGAGAGCTGGCCTACGGTGCGACCGAATTCGCCTGCCATCACGATGAGCGTGTCGTTAAAGAGGCCGTTTGCCTTGAGGTCTGCGAGGAGCTGGCCCACGGCAGCGTCGAGACTCTTGACGCGATTAGGGAGCACCGTCTCGGTATAGATGTTGGCGTGGTCGTCCCAGCCGCCGGAGGTGATCTGGATGAAGCGTGTGCCGGCGTTAGCCTTGAGGATCTTGACGGCGTTGAGGCAGGAATCGCCGAGTGCGGAGGAGCCGTAGGGGATGCGTTCGGCAGCGGTGAATTTGAAGGCTTCATCTACGACGGGGTTGTACATCATGCCTCGGGCGCTCTTATAGAAAGAATCCATGTCTTCGAGCGGTTTGCCGTAGGGGCTATTGGTGCGGTTGGTGGCATCAAGCTTGTTCATGAGGTCGTTGCGCTCATTGAAGCGGGTTTGCCCGTCGGGGTTGGTTACGTTGCGAAGGCCAGTGGTGGCCGGATTGGTTTTGAGCGGAGCATAGGTTGAGGAGAGGTAGCCGCTGCCCACGCCCTGGTTGCTGTTGAGCGCGATGAAGGTAGGCAGAACGTCGGTTGGCTTGCGTTCGGATTCTTTTTCGATCGCGACGATGGAGCCGATGTTGGGGGCGATGTCACCTAGAACAGCGGCGGGGCTGCGGCCGATCTGGGTCCAGATCTGCGCGAGGTTGTGGACGAGGGCCCAGCTTCTCATGCTGCGAATGACAGTAAAGTCTGAGGTCATCGTCGAGAGCCTGGGCATGATGCCAGTGGGGAGGAGCATCCCGTTGATCGTTTCGGGCTTGAAGAGGGCAGACGGTGAGACGCCGTTGATCATCTTAAGATCGAAAGTGTCGGTGTGGCTAGGCGCACCGGTGAGCAGGATGAAGATCGTGTTCTTGGCCTTGTTGAGCAAGGGCACGTTGAGCTTGTCCACCCTTACCTGGGCGCTAGCAAGCTGCGGCATCCACGAGAGGGTAACGGCACCACCGGCGAGCCCGAGGAAGCTGCGGCGAGAGGCGAAGGGACGGTCGAAGAAGTTCTTGTGGCGATGCGGGTACTTCTCGATGAATTTAAGGAATTTTTCGTTCTGTGTCGTGCTTTTTATCATTGTGCGCCCCTTAGTAGTTATAAATGAAGTCGACCTTGTTGTAGAGAGACCACAGCAGGTTCTCTCCTTTTTGCGTGCGCGTGGTGCCGGTGGTGCCGCGCAGGGTAGCGACGGCGAGGTCGGTTTCCTGTTGGGACGGGTAGCGCGAAAGAACGGTCAGGTAGAGCTGATTCACCAGTTGATTGTCAGCCATGTTGATGAACTTGTTAAGGAGGCTTTGCTGGCCGCCGGTGTTGCTGGAGCGGATGCGCGTCATCACGAAAGCGTCGTTCATCAGATTGAGAGCCTGGATGGCGGAGGCTTCGCTCTTGCGGTCGTCATCGAGTCGATTGCCGCGCATGAAGCTGTTGAGGAAAGACGCAACAACCCCGTTGTCGGGCAGCGTACCGGTTTCGGGTAACTGCATTGCGTAGCGGACTTGCCTGGCGCCACGATCCGTGTAAAGGGGCGCGGTGGCTTCAGGAACGTTGTAAGTGGGCAGGATGTTACTAGTGACTGCAATCACATCGTGGATCTCTTCTGCCATCAGGCGACGCACAAGGTGACGGGCGAATGTCGTTTCATAGGTGGGGTTCCATTCGCCCGTGTAGCGTGAGCTCAGCTGATAGGTATCAGAGGTTGCGATGGTGCGCATGAGCCACTTGAGGTCGTAGTTGTTCTGGCGGAATAGGTCGGCCAGTGTGTTGAGCAGAGCGGCGTTGGAGGGCTGGAGGGTCCAGGTGCCGGAAGGTGGGTTGTCTGGGTCGAGCCGGGCGGGATCAAACTGATCGAGGGGCTCAACGAGGCCACGGCCCATGAAAGCGGCCCACATGTAATTGACAGTGGCCCGGGAAAACTGAAAGTCGTTGGTGACGGCGCGGGCAAAGGCGTCGCGGTAGTTTTCGCCGCCGCGAGGGGCTTCTGTGCCGAACATGTATTTCGGACGGACGGTGGTGCCCAGGCCATCGATTGGCCGCCGGGCAGGGCGGTTACCGGTGGTGGTGTTGAGCGCATAGTCAGTGCGGCCGTTATCCATCAGTGCGTAGTAGCGCAGGTTCTGGTTGGTGGCAGGGTCTGGACGGGTGGGCACGAAGTTAAGACGGGCAAAGTAGGCCGCCATCCCCCATGAGTCACTCCGCTTGGCATTGCGGCCCCAGAGGCTGAGCGAATCGAGGTGGCCTCGACCGTTGTGGCAGAGGACACAATTCATATGACCGATGCCGAGAAAAGTGCCGACGACATCGGCGGCTTCCTGGTCGTAATCGTCGTTGTTAGGTCCGCCGTTGGTGTCGCTACCGATGAGGAAGTTGCCGGTACCGTCTTCAAAGCTGTTGGTGGATTTTGAGGCGATGAGCTCAGTGGCCATCTGGTTGTAGGGCTTGTTGGCTTCGAGTGAGGCCTTGATCCAGCGGTAGAAGGCGTTGCGGCCCTGATCGAAGCGGGGAGTGACGTCGGAATTGCGCGTGTTGCGGTACATGTCGCCGAAGTACATCGCCCACTTGTCGGTCCACTCAGGGGTGTTGAGAAGCTGGTTGATGAATTCGCTTCGCTTGGCTACGCTGGGGTTGCTGGTGAACTGGATCAGGGCTTCGTAGGAGGGAACGCGCCCAGTGAGATCGAGCGAAACGCGGCGGGCGAATTCAAAGTCGTCTGTTTTTTCAGCAGGGCTGATGCTGCGCTTTTGAAGTTCAGTATTGATGGCGATGTCGATGGGGGAATCCGATACCTGATCCTGGAGTTGTTTGGTGCGCGTCCCTCCAGGGACCAGCGCCTGTTGGCTGTAGCGAGAAACTTCTTCAGTGATACGGCTGCGCCAGAAGCGGTCTCTGGTTTCGCGAGCGAATTTTTCGCGTTCGGTACCGAAAAAGCTACAGTCGGTATGATTTTCGAGATTGATTGGGTCTTGTTCCTGGGCGCCTAAAAAGACGGCTACCAGCCCCGCAGTGAATATGGATGCAAACAGCTTAATGCGATTCATTTGTGTCCCCGTGATGACTATAACCCGACCCATAAAATAAGTTGCTGGACCTAAGGTGTTTTCTAGTACCACCTAAGGTACCTATGAGAGAGACAATAAGGTTTGGCTTCTTCTGTTCGTGATTTCTTCTCCGCCCGTGGCATTCTCTCGAAGGTCCATCCGAAATTTGAATTTCGTGAGGGACAGCTTGAGATGGCGCAGGCTGTGGCATCGGCAATGGAGGAGCGCAAGCATCTGATTGTCGAAGCCGGGACTGGGACTGGCAAGACGATGGCTTACTTGATCCCGGCGATTTTGAGCAATAAACGAGTTGTGGTGTCGACCGGGACAAAGAACTTGCAGGAGCAATTGTTCTTCAAAGACATCCCGATGCTCGAGACGGTGTTTGGCCGTCAGCTCAAGGTGACGTATATGAAGGGTCGCGCGAACTATGTTTGCCGTCAGAAGGTGGATGAGGCCTCGCGGGCGGAGACGGCGTGGCTGGAGGGGATGGGCGAGGTGAGTGATTTCCGGATCATTCGCGACTGGATGCCGCAGACGGAGATGGGGGATCGTAGCGAGCTGCGGAGCTTGCCTGAGAACTCGCCGGTGTGGATGAAGCTCGATGCGCGGCGTGAGCGGTGTACGGGGCAGAAGTGCGGGCACTTCGAGAATTGCTTCATTACGTCGATGATGCGGAGGGCGGCTGATTCGGACATCATCATCGTCAATCACCATTTGTTCTTTGCAGACCTGGCAGTGAAGCAGGAGGATTTTGGCGGGATCATCCCGAAGTATGACGCGGTGATCTTTGACGAAGCGCATGAGATTGAGGATGTGGTGGGGCAATACTTTGGCGGGAGCGTATCGAACTTGCAGGTGCAGGATCTGGCACGCGATGTATTAGAGCTTGCGCGGCGGAAAGATTTTCATACGAATTCGATTGAGGATCTTGTAAGGAGTGCGGTAGCGGCTTGCGAGCGGTTCTTCGGGTTGTTTGGGGAGGCAGATGGGAGGTCGAGCTTTCGCGAGCATGCTGCGTTTTTAGAGACCTTTGGGGAGGATTATGCAGGGGCTGTGGCGGCGCTGGAGATGATGGCGACGCAGTTGCAGTTGATGGAGGGGGCAGTGGATGAAGTGATCCCGCTCCACCGGCGGGCGAAGAGTTTGCAGGAGGGAATGAAGTTCTTTCTTGAGTCGAAGGATCCGCGTTTTGTTTTCTGGGTGGAGCGGCGTGGGCGGGGGACGCACTTGCAGGCGACACCGATTGATGTATCGTCGATCTTGACCGAGAAGTTGTTTGATGAGGTGCCGTCGACGATTCTGACTTCGGCGACGCTGGCGGTGGCTGGGGACTTTGAGTTTTTGAAGAAGCGGTTAGGGATCCCTAGTGCGCGGACGCTGGTGGTGGAGAGTCCGTTTGATTTTCAGAAGCAGGCGCTGCTGTATATCCCGCAGCACATGCCGGACCCCCGGAATGCCGGCTTTACGCAGCAGGCGGCGCGGGAGATCGTGAAGCTATTGAAGCTGAGCAAGGGTCGGGCGTTTTGTTTGTTTACGAGCAATTCGCAGATGCGGGCGGTGTATGAGCGAGTGTCGCTGGAGGTAGAGTATCCGTTGCTATTACAGGGGACGAAGCCGAGGCATGTGTTGCTCGATGAGTTTAAGGGGACGCCTCATGCGGTGCTGTTTGCGACGAGTTCGTTCTGGCAGGGGGTAGATGTGCAGGGGGATCAGTTGTCAATAGTGATCATCGACAAGCTGCCGTTTGCGGTGCCAACTGATCCGGTGGTGCAGGCGCGGTCGAACCAGGTACAGGAGATGGGCGGGAAGCCGTTTTTTGATTACCAGATTCCGCAAGCGGCGATTGCGTTGAAGCAGGGCTTTGGAAGGTTGATCCGGGCCAAGAGTGACCGCGGGGTGCTGGTGCTGCTCGATACCCGGATCACCGCGCAGAAGTATGGGCAGATCTTCTTTGATTCGCTGCCGGACTATGGGTTTAGTACGGATATCACGGATGTGGAGCGGTTCTTTCAGCACTTACCCAAGAACTGAGATGAGCTGCAAATCGGTTGAGCAGATTGCGGCTGAGACCGATATTCTGGTTGTAGAGAGATTCCGATGTATGAAGTGATTGTGGAGCAGCAATTTTCGGCTGCTCATTATTTAAAGGATTACCCCGGCAAGTGCGCGAATGTGCACGGGCACAACTATCGTGTGCAAATCACGGTGGAGGGAGAAGTGTTGGACCATCTGGGGATGGTGATCGAGTTTGAGGTGATCAAGCAGGCAGTGAAGGAATGGATCGACAAGTTTGACCACGGCTTTCTTAATGAGATCGCGCCATTTGACACGATCAATCCGAGTGCGGAGAACCTTGCGAAGTTTTTCTACGATGTGGTGGCGACGGCTATTGAGGGGTTGTCGGCACGGGTGACTTATGTAAGGGTGTTTGAGACTGAGAAGTGCTCGGCGGGGTATCGACCCTAGCGGTAGCTGGATGGCAGAACAGGGGCATAAATCCGAGACGACGATTCTGGAACGGCGAGGCTTGGAACAGGATCATGGGACCATCTGCCGACAATGTTTGAGGCGGCGGGCCTGGTGGAAGTGGGGAGCCGGAAAGCGGATCAGGTAGCGGAGCGAGGGTCTGTTGGCTTTGAAGAAATGGTTGAACTTTGGCCCCGAGTCATCGACAACATCGGGCAAAAATTAATCTTGGCCGAATACATTGATAAGGATCAGTTGCAGTCGGCCAAGATCAGTTTCGAGGAATTTTCAAAGAATACGCTCAAAAAGCAGGTGTTAGCGATGAGGAGCGCGGTGGGGATAAAAGCCTAGCGGCCGAAATAAGCGGCGTTCATCTGAGTGAATTCATTCCACTTCTCTGGCAGATCGTCGAGGGCGAAGATCGCCGAGACGGGGCAGACCGGAACGCAAGCACCACAGTCGATGCACTCTACGGGGTCGATGTAAAGCATCTTTTCAGCTTCAAATTTCTCGGAATCCTTTTTCGGATGGATGCAATCCACCGGGCAGGCGTCTACACAAGCTGAATCTTTTGTCCCAATGCAGGGCTCTGCAATCACGTATGCCATTTCCTCAACAGATTAGCATGAGATGGCTAAAGATGCTTTTTCAGGAAAGGCCAAACGAGAGAGCCCCGGAACTCATGGCCACCTTCGAATTCCTCGAAGACGAATTTGTCTTTTGCTCCTGTCTTTTCATAAACAAGGGCGGTTCGTTTCGCAGCGGCCCGGCTTTGCTCAATCGGTAGCCCTTTGTCATTGATTCCGCTCTGCACCTGGAGCGGCCGGGGAGCGATGAGCGCGGCCACGTCGGGAGGCGACATATCCACGAGTCGGCCTTCGGTTTTGCCGTCTGTGATGGCGGGTTGGTCTGAGAAGCTGCAACTGGCGACAACAACTCCGATGCGAGGCTCCAAGGCGGCGGCGTACAGGGAGTAGTAGCCTCCGTAAGAGAGACCGATCATGGCGATGCGTTTGGGGTCGATCTCGGGGCGCTTGACGAGTTCGTCCAAAGCCAGCGAGATCTTTTGGACCTCGACAGCGGCGAGACTGGTGCCAGCAGTACGGAATTTTTCGTCCAGTATCTTTCGGACTTCAGGTGGGATGACTGTGCCGTTATCGCGATCGCGGAATGGATACATGACGGTGAGGGGAGCATAGACAATGTAGCCTTCCGAGACCGCGCCCCTGACCTGATCTTTGTAGTTGGTGCCTCCATTGAAAGTTGCCATCTCGGGGGTGCCGCCACCGCCGTGTTGGGAGATGACCAGCGGCGCGCGTTTGGAGATGGGCCTTTTTGGCACGATGTATAGGCCATAGACTTCGTCGCCATCGGTTAGTGGAAGGAAGCTTCTGTAATAGTTGGCGATGGAGTCTTCACCGGACTTTTCAAGGCGGAGCGGACCGGCGGCTTTGAGCGCTGGAACCGGGTATCCGATGCGGTGGCGGAGAAGCTTGCGACTAGCGTGGAGGTCCATTTGCTGCCAGAGCTTCTCGCGCAGGAGCATGGTGTCGAGAAGCTTTTCCTCATAGAGCTGTTGGGCAGAAAGCAGCACAGTAAGGAGGGCTCGGGTTACGATCATGAGACCCACTTTATATGAACACCGTAGTCTTCTTTTTTACTGGCGGCACGATTTCGATGAAGGTTGATCCGTTATTGGGTGGGGCTGTGCCGGCACTTTCGGGTGAAGAGATTCTGGCGCACGATCCTGAGTTGGCACGACTTGCGAATGTGGAAGTTGTGAACTTTGGGCGGCTGGCTGGGCCACAGGTGACGCCACGGCATATGTGGGATTTGTCGGAGCAGATCCGTGTTGTGCTGGAGCGCCCTGAGGTAAGCGGTGTGGTGATGACGCACGGGACGGATACGCTTGAGGAGACAGCTTTCTTTCTCGACTTGCGGCACCATTCAGCGAAACCGGTGGTGGTGATTGGGGCGATGCGGAATGCATCGGAACTTTCTTATGACGGGCCGGCGAATGTTCGAGCGGCGATGCGTGTTGCGATTGATGAGGGGTCCCGCGGGCAGGGTGTGTTTGTTTTGCTCAATGAGACGATTCATGCGGCGGCTTATGCTACGAAGATGGATACGCAGGCAATTGATACGTTTCAGTCGCCGGTGTTTGGGCCACTGGGAATTGTCGACAAAGACCGTGTGTACTTTGCACGGATGCTGAAGTACAGGCAGACAATTGACACCGCTGCCCTCGAGACGCGAGTGGATCTCTTTCAAATGTATGCGGGGGCCGATGGGCGATTTATCGACGCGGCCCGGGAGCTGGGGGCGCGTGGAATTGTGATTGAAGGAACAGGCCGCGGGAATGTGCCGCCAATGACCTTGCCTGCGATTCAGCGGGCGATCGATGGGGGGCTGCCGGTACTGTTGTCGACAAGATGTGCGCAGGGACGAGTGCTGGATACCTACGCGTATGAAGGATCGGGGAGAGACCTGCGGAATCGCGGGGTGATTTTTGCCGGGAGCCTGACGGGACCCAAGGCAAGGATTCTTTTGATGCTGGCGCTTGGGATTACAAGTGACGTTAAGGAGTTGAAGA
>CAZZGS010000092.1:5694-10865 GCA_964653845.1 uncultured Bryobacter sp. | reverse complement strand
TCCACTTTTACCCTCTTCGGCAAGACGCTCTCATTTTTGAGCTGAAGCAAAACACATGATGCCTGAGATGAACGGCATCGACTTACTTAGGTTACTGCGGGCAACCCAGAGTCAATCCGACTTGCCCGTAATTATGGTCACGGCCGTCAATGACAGTGCCCGCGTGGTTGAGGCATTATCTACCGGGGCCAATGATTACGTGACTAAACCGATCGATTTTCCGGTGGCACTGGCGCGAGTGGAAGCGCAACTTCTGCGCAGGGACGCCGACCGGCTAATCAGAGCCAGTGAAGAACGGCTAAGCATGGCAGTAACCAGCAACCAGGCAGGCATCTTCGATTGGAATCTGGACACGGGTGATTTTTACGCATCCAAAGAATGGCAGCAAATTTCGGGCCTGACAGATTGGGACGGCAGCAGTTGCGAATTCTGGCTCTCACGATTACATCCACGGGATGAAGCAGCCCTAAGAGTTGCAGTCAACCAATGGAAGTGCGGCCGGCAAGACCGTCTGGAGTGGGAATCGCGCATGCGGCAAGCAGACGGCAGCTACCGTGTCTTGCAAATGCGAGCAACGGTACAACGCAACAAATCGGGCAACTCGGAACGGCTGGTAGGCTCGATCCTCGACATCACCAGGGCCAAGTATTGGAATGAGACCGTCGGCTTGGACAACCGCGCGAGCCTGGTTGAAAGGCTGGAAGAGGCCCAGGCCGGTCAAGTGTTGATGATCCTGTCAGTGGATCGATTCAAACTGGTTTCCGACAGTATGGGAGCGGCTGCAGGACAGAAGCTAATCATCGAAGTGGCAGGGCGGATCTCCAGTCTTCTTGCCCAATCATATGTTTCCAGTTCCACGACGATGCCGCTGCTCACCTACCTTGATGCGGATCAATTTGGCATCTTGCTTCAAGGTGAAATTGAAGGAGAAACTGCGGAACAGACGGGAACCAGCTTGATTGCCGCAATCGAGGCTCCGCTAGAGATCGAGGGAAGGAAACTCTTTTCCAGTGCAAATGTGGGGCTGGTAAAGGTAGAGCAGACTCCGGGCACACCAGAAGACCTGATCCTGATGGCCACAACCGCGCTCGGACAAGCCAAGCTTGAAGGGCGAGGGCAAATCAAGACCTTCGAAGAGAAGATGCGAGGGCGCGGCATTGAGCGGCTGGAGTTGGAAAATGAGTTGCGCGTAGCGCTGGAGCGCAATCAGTTTGTTGTCTTCTACCAGGCCAAGATGGATCTGAAGAAAGGCACGATTTCGGGATTTGAGGCCCTATTGCGGTGGCGGCATCCCGAAAGGGGCTTGGTGCCCCCGGACAAATTCATCCCGATTGCAGAAGAAAGCGGATTGATCATTCCTTTGGGAGCCTGGGTTTTGCGTGAAGCGAGCGAGACAATGCAGCGCTGGCGAGAGGAATTCCCAGAACTAACCGGGATGGAGATTAGCGTCAATGTATCCGCTTACCAATTGAAGGATGAGACCCTGGCCCAGCACGTCAAACAGGTGCTCGAAGACACCGGGCTGGAGCCGCATGCACTGCAACTGGAAATTACCGAATCTGTATTCATCGCGGATTCCAAACAGACCACCCAACTCTTCTCCGAGTTGCAAGCAATGGGCGTGAAACTGCATCTGGACGACTTTGGAACAGGGTATTCCTCACTTCAGTATTTGACTAACATGAAGTTTGATGCCTTGAAGATCGACAAGGCATTCTTGAAGGAAATGTGCAGCAACCCGCAAGCCAATGATCTGGTGAAGTCCATGCTCGGAATTGCCCATAATCTGGGTATGCAGGTTGTGGCCGAAGGTGTAGAGACTTTGGAACAGAAAAACCATCTTCAAGAACTTGGCTGCAGCTATGGGCAAGGCTATCTCTTTTCAAAGCCGCTACCGGAAGACGAGGCACTTGCGCTCTTGCGTAAAGGAATGGCTCAATCCTGACGCAGGGCTAGCATCGGATCGGCACGCGAGCCACGCCACGCAGGGATGAACCCGGCAAGTAGCATGCCCCCGCAGATGGCAGCAATGCCGCAGGCAACCGAAAGTGGCTCTACCCAATTCCTAAGTAGAAGTAGGATCAACACTGCTCCCATAATTGAAGCCACCAGACTCAGCCCGCCGGCCCGGCTAAGCGCAATACCAATGATGTGGTTGCGGCTGGCCCCAATCGCAATCCGGATCCCCATTTCGCGACGGCGTCGCAGCATATCACTGGCCATGATGCCGTAAACACCAGCCACAACCAGCAAGAGCGCAATCACTCCAAAGATCACAACCGCATCCCGCTGGCGGCGCGGCTGGAGAACGATTTCATCGATCCGGTTCTCCATGCTGGTGACACCTTTGAAGTCTGCCTCTGGATTGATCTCAGACCAAAGTTTGCGCAAAGTTGGCGACAGGGCCGCAGCCGGCTGCGATGTCTGAATCACGAAGGTAAGCATCGGCCAGTATTGGGTCCGCTCACTGTAGAAAATTTCAGGACGTGCAAGCGCTTCCTTGGAGGAGTAGCGAACGCTGGCCACAACTCCGGCAACTCGCCTCCATGACTTACCGTCAGCGGAGACGTTGCGGCCGATCGCATTGTTGTCGAGATAGCGCTTGGCAAAAGCTTCATTCACCAGCACCGAGCTATCGTCGGTAGGAAGCTGACCCGCCAGAACGGGAATCCCCATCAGCGCGAAATAGTTGTTTGAAGCCATCCGAAGCCCAACCGTCTCTGGCGTCTTTTCGGACCGCCCCTGAATGAATACCGGACTATCTTGCGAGCCACCTTCAAGAGGAAGCCGGTCCACGATGGCTACGGCAGAGACACCCGGAAGGGCACTGATCTGCTCAAGGCCCCGCTCGATAGCGGCACGTAGGTCTTTGTTATCCGAACTCCAGCTCAAGTACGCACGTGCGCTCAAAAGGCCCTGCTCCTTGAAACCAAGCGGGGCGAAGCGGAGGTTATTAAAGTCACGAACCAGTTGAAAAGCGGCAGTCAGGAGGACGAGTCCAAGCGCAGCTTCCGACACAATCAGCAGGTTGCGAAGTTGAAATTGAGACTGTCCCCGCAGATCCTTTTCACGAGAACTCTGCCATGCCATGACGCTGGCAAAAAGCAGAGTGCTGAGAATGCCCGTCAGGATCAGGAAGGCAAAAACCCGCAGATCAATCGCGACGCTCTTGATCGGAGCAAAATCATCACCATAGTTGGTCTGAAGAAGTGCAAGCGCCCAGGGAGCAAGCAACATCGCCGCAGCGCAGCCAAAGCCAACCAGCAGTGCGGACTCCACCAGATGCAAACGAATCAGATGCCAACGGCCGGCCCCGAGAAAAAGGCGTACAGTATCTTCCTTCTTGCGCTCAAGTGCGCGGGCAGCCAGCAGGCCGGCAAGGTTAACCAGCGTGATCAACAACAAAAGCCCGGCAGCACCCTGAATGTATAAGGCGGGCTCGCGAGCGTCTTCTGTCCAAGCCTGTTGAGCCGGAACGATTCGTACTGTGGTGCCACGATCGGTATCGGGAAATTCGCGGCCCAGTTGCTCTGCCACGCTCGTCGCTTCCGCCTCCGCAGCCGCTAGCGATACGCCTGGCTTGAGCCGGGCCACCACAGGAAGATAACCTGCCCTTCGAGGGCCATCCAGAAGCCCCACAGCTATCGGCGTAAGAACCTGTACATCTTCTCCAAGCACCGCAGAATTGTCGACAACGCCGATCACCTGGTAAGATTCAGCACCCAGGCGAATCGAATCGCCAACCCTTGCAAGATCGCGGCTCTTCGCCGTAAGCATTGCCACCTTGCCACCGCGAAGTTCACTCTGCTCAAAGCGACGTCCTTCGACAACCGGAGCGCCTAGCAAAGCAATCCAGTCCCCAACCACTCGCATTACCGTGACGGGACGATTGCCTTCGCGCTCCCGCAATTGCATGGTTTCGCCGTAGCTGCTGGCCACAGCCTCAAACGCTTTGACCCGTTTACGCCAATCGGCAATACGCTTGGGGTTGCTGTTGCTGTTCTGGTTCTGACGGATCTCGTTGAGCACCACCAAACGGTCAGCCCCAGGAAACGGCAAGCTACGAAGAAAAAGCGTGTCCAGAACGCTAAAGACGGCTGCGTTTACGCCAAGGCCAATAGCCAGGAGCAATACGCTTGAGACAAGGAAGAGCGGGCTGCGCCGCAGCCGCCGATACCCAACCTTGATATCGCGCATCGTACCTTCAAGACCGGCAAGCATGTCGGTATCTCCGGCCTGCTCCTGCTGGCGCAAGACATTTCCGTAGCCAAGGCGGGCCTTAAGACGGGCCTCCGCCTCAGACATACCCTGATTGCGATACTCCTCAGCGCGCATCTCGAGATGAAACTCAGCCTCTTCTTCTGCGCGGCGACGCACTTCATCCTGAGTAAAGAGCGTGGTCTTGAGTCGATTGAAAAATCCCATGGCGGTTCCCTTAACTTAGACAGCTTCAAGCACGAGTGAGACACCGAGAGTGATACGACGCCAGCTTTCGAGTTCTTGCTCCAACTGCTGCCGACCCGCCTTGGTGATCGTGTAGATGCGCGCACGACGTTTGGATTCGGTCTGCCCCCAATTGCTCGAAATCCAGCCATCCTGCTCCATGCGGTGCAACGCCGGATAGAGGCTGCCTTCTTCGACACGCAACAAATCCGAGCTCATCTGCTGGATGCGGCTAGCAATGGCGTAGCCATGCATCTCACCGAGTGCAAGCGTCTTAAGCACAAGAAGTGTGAGGCTGCCGGAGAGAGCTTCATTTCTGGTTTTGGTGGACATTTTCGATACCTAGAACTCTAGACGTAGCTTTCTAGGCAAAGGTTCAAAAGATTTTGCTTAGAGTGTCCAAAAAGAATTCGTTTTCTTCGTCGGTGCCAATCGAGATGCGTACACAGGTAGGAAGGCCAAAATTCGCCAGGGACCGGATGATCACCCCGCGCTCCACCAGCGACTGCGTAAGACGCTCCGCGACTTCGGCCGATCCCAGAGGAAGCATCACAAAGTTCGCCTCACTGGCGACGGTCGCAAATCCCCGCGCAGACAGTTCTATCACTAACTTCTGCCGCTCCCGTAGATTCTGTTCGAGCGTGCGCGTCAAAAACTCATGATCGTCGGTGGCACCAATTCCTGCAGCATTACCCAGTGTGGATGGTTCAAAAGGTAGCTTGATCTTC
>CAZZGS010000092.1:0-5684 GCA_964653845.1 uncultured Bryobacter sp. | reverse complement strand
GGAAATCAGATCCTCATGAGCAAAGCCGTAGCCAATGCGTACACCGGCCAGCCCATAAACCTTCGAAAATGTTCGCAGCGTAATCACGTTGTCGTACCGGTATGCCATCGAGTCTGGGTAGACAGGATTGTCCTTCGCGTATTCAAAGTAGGCTTCGTCGAGGATGATCAGCACATGTGAGGGAACGTGCTGATAGAAGGCATCGAACTCAGCCTTCGAGAATATTGTCCCCGTGGGATTGTTTGGGTTTGCCAGATAGATAATCTTTGTTCGATCCGTGATAGCCGCTGCCAGCGCTACAAGATCGATATGCCAATCCGGGCGCAGCGGCACGGTACAAAAAGGGATGCCCCTGCCCTTGGCGAGCACCTCGAAACCTATAAAGGTTCCTTCGCTGGTCAGTGCCTCATCCTGGTCGGACAGGAAGGTGCGGACGATGTTCGCCATGATTCCTTCGCTGCCCGAGCCGGTGATCACATTCTCGATCCTGGTGCCGAAGCGTTTGGCGAGGTGAGCCCGAAGGTCAAGACCAGTGGGGTACAGGTGCAAATCACCCATAGACTGCCTCATTCGCTCCACTGCCATGGGGGACGCACCCAGCGGATTCTCGTTGGAAGCCAGCTTTACGACACGTGAAAGCCCATAGGTGCTAGCAACTTCTTCCGCACTTCTACCCGCGATGTAGGGACTTAACGCAGCCACATACGGAGGTACCAGCGCTCGATTCGAAAGACTCATAACTTTAGTTTGGCGCGAAAAAGCGTGAGAATGTCTCCACGCTGAACCCACTACTCTGACACTTCCATGAGACTGACTCGATTGTTATATCTACTGAGCTTCTTTGCTCCCATCGCATTTTTGTTGGGATACATTGCGGGAGCGCCTCGCCCAACCGCACCCGATCTGAGCTTTGAGTACATCAATACGAAAACCCTTCCGGTTTCTCCAATTGATTTCTACCGCAATGAAAGCTCGCTGATGGCGCATGAAATAGCCTGGGTGCAACCGAATTCAAGCTACGAAAAGAAGTAAAGGGCTCAGCCGCTTCAGTACCATCTAAAGATGCAAGAGCTTTACCTGATCCGGCATGGACAAGCGGGGTTGCGCAGCGACTATGACCGCTTATCGGATTTGGGCCACCAACAGGCACGTCTTCTGGGCGAGTGGTTTCTAACGCAAGGGATCCAATTTGATTTAGTGTTGAGCGGTGGGCTAAAGCGTCAGAGAGAAACGGCTGCCGCAATCGGCAGCAATGCAATGGCCGACCCTGCGTGGAATGAATTCGATCTCGATGCACTCTATACCTCGATTGCTCCGCAGCTCGCAGCGGTAGACGATAGCTTTCGTCAAGAGTTTGAGAGCATGTCAGCCGAAGCGGCAGACCCTGCCCACCCAGTCCATAGAGCCTGGCGCCCAAGTGACTTCATGGTAGTCAAGGCCTGGATCGAAGGCCGGTTTTCGGTAGATTGCGAAACATGGCTTGCCTTCCATCAGCGCATTTTGCAAGCCTTCTCTAGTCTCGATGCAAACAGTGGGGTGCAGCGCATCGCGCTGGTAAGCTCTGCAACACCAATCGGTATCAGCACGGCCAGGATATTCGAAGCCCCCGTGCGTCAGGTTTTCGAGCTGGCTGGCAGCCTCCACAACGCCTCTTTTACTGTCTTCAAGAAGCGCCCCACCGGCTGGTCCTTGTCCGGTTTCAACCATACACCTCATTTAGGAGAAGAAAAGCTTCGCACCTTTCGCTAAATGCTCGGCAATCGTGCGATTCTGATACGTGGATGTCTGGAGCCGTTGTCACCCCCGAACTGGAGCGCGAATCGATCGTAGCGCATGAACCGCTTTTTCATGTCGTGCTGCTCGACGATGACGCCCATACTTACGACTACGTAATCGAGATGCTGCAGAAGCTATTCTTCTTCAGCTTTCAGCAGGCTCTTGACCACGCCTCGGAAGTGGACGAAAAAGGCCGCACCATCATCATGACGGTTGAGCTTCCGATGGCAGAGTTTGCCCGGGATCAGATCATCGCCTACGGCCCCGATCACCGGATGGAAAATTCAAAAGGCTCGATGAGTGCAATCATCGAGCCCGCAGTTTAAAACTAAAACTTCAGAACCGGTATTAGTGGCTCATCTTCAGCTTGTAGCTGCCGTCGGCCAGCTTTTCGCGATACATATCATGGCAGCCCTTGCAGGTTGCGCCGACTGAGGCGAATTCACCGGTACCAGCGGCGAGACCCTTGGCAGCGGCAATAGTTTTGCTATTCATTTCAGTAGCATCAGCCATCTTGTGCGAGGCCCAGAACTTGGCGGCGATCGTAAACTGATCCACCAGTACCTGGCCACCGGCCTTGAGAGCTGCGTCGTCTTTGGCTTCATTAGCCTTGCGCAATTCTCCCATGGTCTTGCCAACCGTCTTCATCGCCTTAACTAGCTCTTCTTCGCTTTGCGAGAAAGCAGGCACAATTACTATCATTCCAGTGAGAAGGAAAGAAATGGATTTACCAAGTTTGGTCATGGGTTCTATCTTACTTCCGTCCGACTTCCCACGCAAGGTGTTCCAGTTCAGGCTTCAACAGTTTAAGCCATGCCACTTCAACGGCGTTGGTAGAACCAGGCGTCGAGAAGACAACTTTCCCGCGATAGGTTCCGGCCGTGGCCCGGCTCAGCATCGCAGCCGCGCCCACAGCCTCGTAGCTGAACATTCGGAAAAGCTCACCAAAACCAGGCAGCGTCTTCTCAAGTTTCCGCGAAAGAACATCGTAGGTAGTATCACGAGGCGAGATGCCTGTTCCACCGTTAAACAATATGAGACGACAATTGGTGGAAGCAAAATCATCCAGCACCGAAGCCACCTGATTGGGCTCGTCCTTGATGATGCGATAGCCGTCGACACGGTGTCCAAGCGCCTCAATTTCACTACGCAGATACTTCCCGTTCAGGTCTGTCTCTTCGGTGCGTGTGTCGCTGACGGTCACCAGGCAGACTCCAATCGGCCCCAGCGCTTTGGCCATATCCTTATGTTCTGCAGTACTCACGGTAGAGGAATCTCCTTTGATATTTTTCCGGCCTTGATGCTGTCGTAGGTGAAGGTCACCTTCCCAGGCGCACCTTCAACCAGGAACATTAGCGTTTTAGTCGAAGCGCCATCGACACCACCCGAAACTAAGAGGCGTTCGGGACGATGCTCCTGCAGGCGCACCTTGTTCAGATATGGATCATCGACGATACCGCTCGATAAGACTTTTGCACCAGTGATTGTAGCCAGATCCTGACGATGAATTTTGTTCTGTTGCACGATACCGGCCACACTCGGAATCATACGGTCGTTAAGCACGGGGACGTGCAGACGGTAAAGCCCGTTCTTGACTTGCACAACAGTCGGTTCCCCGACGCTGAGCCTCGGCAGATGGTAGCCGTGGTAAATCACATACATTGCGTTGCGATGGTATTCCTCAACTGAAAGAAAACCTTCGGGCGGGCGGCCAGTATCGTGCTTGAAGCCACCAATTTCGATCTCCCCGTATTGAGGATGCTGGAAGGTCTTCCAATTGACAAACATGCGGCCCTGCGTAAGTTCATCATTGAACTTCATCACCTCATCGGGACTGACAGTCTTGTCGCCATTAAAGTCCTGCTGGGGGGCATTGAGTTCGATGCCCACACTAAAAGCGCCTACCCGTCCGTAGGTATGATCGGCGGAGCTGCCGTAGCTATCCCCAAGCACGGGAGCAACCCAGACATAGCGATAACCGGGCAACATCTTCTCGCCTTCTTTACCCAGGAAGTCATGCACACGAAGATCCACCTGGCTCATCGGCTTCTGGCTGCGAGCCCCCGGCATCCGAAGGATCAGCTTGCCAAAATTGTGATAGCTCATCACGACATTGACATTCAAATGCGTACCCATCCACTCCGCAATATTGCGGGCCTCCGGATATTGCAACGGGTATTCACTGGCCCCAGCCTGCACGTAGCGAGGTTGAAACCCATCACCCCAGACTCGATTCGGATCGACATAACCATAGGGGTCTTCGTTCACCTGGCCATCCCCGTCGTTGTCGATACCTTCCGTGCCAAGCATGATGTAATCACCGAGCTCGTCCTGACGAACGGGCACAAGCAGGCGCGAATCCTTCGCGTCGAGCTTGTGAGTTCCCTGCCCCAGCGCAACCTTTTTGCGCATCATCGTGATCTCACCGTCGCCGTCAAGATCGTCGAAGCCATCTTCATCGACCAGCCCATCACGATCGTCATCGATCGGAACCGGCAGAGTGCGAGGGAAATTAGGATTTGAAGCTTGAGTGAACCAACGCTCGCGACTATCGACATTCATCATCGGAATCACATATAGCGTCGCGCGGTCGAGAAACTCGGTAACGCGGGGCAGCTTGCCGTAATTCTTGAGTACGAAATTTACGGTGTAGAGCGTCGTCTCAGTCCCCTGAATCTCGTTCGCATGAGTCGAACCATCGATGTAAACGGCTGGCTTAGTCTCAGCCGCACCCGTCTTCGGATTCGTTATCGTAAGCAACCAGGTATCACCACCAGCACTCGTCTTGCCAAGGCTTTCCAACTTCACCCAACCGGGGTAAGCCTTCTCATAGTCACGCATCAGTTGAAGCACTTCAGCGTTCGGGTAGAGACGGTCCCAATGTGGATCTGGCACTTGACTCTGGGCGCACAGCAGTGCCCCGCAAAGCAAACTAGCGAGAGTAGAGCGCATCATGGCAGTGTGATCGCGCTGCTGATCTTGCCAGCCTTGACGCTGTCGTAGTTAAATGTGACCATGCCCGGACGCGCCTCAACAAGAAACATCAGAGTTTCGGTTGAATATCCACCAATTCCGCCAGATACAACCAGGCGCTCAGGACGGTTTTCCTGCATCTGCACCTTGTTCAGAAAAGGATCGCGAACAATCCCGCTGGCGATCACCTTGCCGCCAGTGATGCTCGCAATGTCCTGACGATGCAGCTTGTTCTGTTGGACAATTGCCGAAGTCGTTGAGATGATGCGTTCATTCAAAACAGGCACGTGCACACGATACAGCCCATCCTTAACCTTCACCACTTCAGGCGTTTGCACCTTCAGTTTCGGCAAATGATAAGCGTTCAGAAGGATGAACATCGCATTGCGGTGACATTCCTCAACGCTGAGAAAGCCTTCCGGTGACCGGTTGGTGTCGTGCTTGTAACCTCCGATTTCGATATCGCCATATTGAGGATGCTTGTATGCCTTCCATGCAACAAACATGCGGCCCTGAGTAAGCTCATCGTTGAACTTCATCTGTTCTTCCTGGCTGACATTCTTATCGCCGTTAAAGTCCTGCTGCGTTCCGTTGAGTTCAACAACGAAGCTGATGGCACCAATGCGTCCATAGGTGTGATCCGTTGTATCGCCGTAGCTGTCGTAAAGGAGTTGCCAACTACTGCCGTACCTGTAGCCCGGCAAAAGCTTCTCACCCTCTTTGCCCAAAAAGTCATGCACTCGCAGGTCTGTGCCATTCATGGCCTTTTGCGGCTTGGCGCCTGGGCCACGGAGGATATAGCGTCCAAAGTTGTGGAAGCTCAGAACCGCATTCACGTTCAGATGATTGCGCGCCCACTGAGCGATGTTGCGTTGCTCCGGGTACTGTAGCGGGTACTCGCTCGAACCATTCTGAACATAGCGTGGCATCCAGCC
>CAZZGS010000091.1:670-10875 GCA_964653845.1 uncultured Bryobacter sp. | reverse complement strand
TCTTGAACCATTTGTTGCCCGGCTCACGTACAAAGGCAATGATGTGGTGATTGACCGCCCGGCTGACAGGACGGGTTTCGGCGGCGGTGACCCACATGTCTTCCTTGAAGTTGGTTGGGAGCACGACGTAATGATAGTCAATCGTGCCGCTGGCGGGAACCTTGAATGCCTCCGGCATTTCGATTACGACGTCAGGCTTGCCAATGGTCCAGCCTTCGGCGAAATCGCGCTTCACCGGCTGAGCGTCCTTCACGTTGCCTTCGCTTGCTCCGGTAGCGGCCCAGTCGACCAGCGTCTTGATGTCGGCTTCACCGAGCGAGCGATCGTTGAGAAACTGACCTACATGCGGGTCGGCATTCCAGGGGGGCATACGGCGCTGGGAAACACTGGACTTGATCGCGGCGGCAAAAGGGCGGGCTTCCTTATAACTCAGAAGACTCATTGGGGCGGCTTCGCCCGGACGGTGACAGCCGACGCAATTGCGCTCGAGAATCGGTTGTACGTCTTTGTAAAAGGTCGGCTTGGGCGCGGCAAATGCGGCTCCCAGGCTGAGAATGAAAGCGCAAGTGCTTCGTAGAGTCATTGTGTTTCTGAAATAGGCTCCCACTTTAATTTACGAGAGTTCAGTCCCAAAAGTTTAGTTCGATTTGAGAAAAAGAAAAAATGACGACAATTTGTCTCATACTTTAGTTTTCCAATCCGATCTGTACATTTGACGAGACTAAAACCATGGCTGCAATCGATCCTAAACTAAACACGGCTAACCTCAATCCGACTTCAACGAGCGGCTCGGCCAGCACCGGGGCAACGGGTAAAACCGCACAACTTGATCCCGTCAAAATTAACAGTTCGAGTGTTGCTTCTAGCCGGGCGGCGGATCGTGGCGACGAGGTTCAGCTTTCTGGATTGTCCAGTAAGATCAATGAGTTACAGTCTGGTAGCCCCGAGCGGGAAGCCTATCTCGATGGCCTTCGCCTTCAGGTTGCCTCGGGCGAATACCAGGTAAATCCAGCCGAGGTGGCCAGCGGAATTGTCGCTGACGCACTTCTCCAATCGGAGTAGTCCCCATGCAGGATCAAAGCCCTAGTCCCACTGAACTGGCCCAGAACATCAAGGCTGGCCTCACCGATATCCGGCAACTTCTGTTGCATGCTCCTTCTACGCTTTCTCTTGTGTCCACGGGGCCTGCGCTCGAACAAATTACTGGAGACCTGCTGGCGCTCAGTGCAGCCCTGACTGCACCCTCCCCTGATTCGCTGCGCGAAATTCAGGCCCTTTCAAATTCTGTTCAGGCATTGTACCGGCAAGCCTCCAGTTTTTATCGCGGGCTGGCTGCGGAATCGATCAAGAACGGTACTTGGGATGCAGCTTCCTACTCGCCCGAAGGCGATTGGGCGCAGCCATTCTCTAATTCTTCCCCCAGACTACTGGTGGAGGGCTAGCCCGAATGGGAAATCTCTTTGGGTCGCTTCTGGCCGCCGGAGGCGCCATGCGGGCCTTCGAAAAAGGTCTGTCCACCACACAGAACAATGTGGTGAATGCCAATACGCCTGGCTACGCCAAGCAGCGGCAAATTTTCGAGGCTAATCGATTCGAGCCCGAACGCAATATCATCGGTGGCGTTTCCGCTCGTGGTCTGTACAACTATCGCGACGCTTTCTCCGAGCGCAATGTCCAACGCCGAACCTCTCAGGCCGGGCTCGAGGAGCAACTCAAAAGCAGTCTCACTTCGCTTGAACCCCTATTCCCAGTCACCGCAGGTGCTGGCGTTCCCGGAGCCATCAACAAATTCTTCGGTGCCTTTTCGCAACTCACGGTTTCGCCGAACGATTCCGCAAGTCGCCAGGTAGCTCTTGACCGTGCCGCAGACCTGGCATTTAATTTTCGGCGTACCTCCAATCTGCTTCTTGATGAGCGCGGTAATACGCAGGTTTCTGTGCAGTCTAGCGTTTCCAGAATTAACGAAATTGCCGGGCGAATCCGCGATCTCAATGCCACCAGGCGCGGAGACTCGGCTGCGGCCTCCGATCCCGGCAGTGACGCCAAGCTTTACTCTGCCCTTGAAGAGTTGGCCGAATACGTCGATTTCACAGCGATTCAGGCACCCGATGCCGGAGTCAGCATCTATCTCGGTGGGCAATCGCTGCTGGTAATTGGCGACAGAGAGTACCCAATCTCCACCGACGTTCTCAACGATAAAGCCCGCATTCTCGATTCCGACGGTATAGAAATCACCAGTGATCTCAGTAGCGGGAAATTGATCGGCCTACTGGACGTTTACAACAACAAGATCCCGGCCTATCTGAACGACCTCAACACTCTGGCTCGCTCGTTTGCCGATACGGTTAATGCCACTCTTTCTCAAGGTGTGGACCAAAACGGAAATCCACCTTTGCAGGATCTTTTCGCCTACGATTCAAACCTGGGTTCCGCCTTCACCATAACCGTGAATGACATTGGCCCAGAGCAACTGGCTCTCTCCGCCCCAGGGCAGGCCGGTGGCAACTCCAATGCCATCGCGATCACCGGTCTCGCCAAAGAACCCGCAGTGAACAACCAGACTTTCAATCAGTTCTATGGCATCGCCGCTGGTCGCGTAGGTCGAGATCTGGCTGGAGCCAAGGATTCGGCCGGCGTCCAGACCGACCTTCTCACCCAGGCCAAGGAACTCCGCGCCGATCTTCAGGATGTTTCGCTCGATGAAGAAGCAGTCCAGTTGATCCAATACCAGCGTGCCTATCAGGCCACAGCTCAACTTTTCAAGACCATCAATGAGATGACCGACACGCTCATCAACGCGCTTCGCTGATCGAAAGGACTATCCACTCCATGATCAACTCACTATCCGCCTCAGAGGCCACCTTCCTCCGCAATATCGAAAAAATCCAGGCACGCGGCGAGCGCGCTCAGATGGAGGTCGCCAGCGGCAAACGCATCTTCACTGCCTCAGACGAACCCGATGGCGTCAGCGCGCTGCTCACCACTCGTGCCGAAATCGAAGCCAACGAGCAACTCACCAATAACCTCGGCCGCACCAAAGCCGAAGTAGACGCAGGTGAGAACGGCCTGCAGCAAGCAATCAAAGTCCTCGAACGAGCCCGTACCCTGGCCGCTCAAGGCAAAAACGGCTTCAATGTGGAATCCACCTGGACTGCCCTGGCGCTCGAAGCCGGTGACCTTACTCAGCAATTGCTTAATGTCTCGAATCTCGCCATCGAAGGCCGTTACATCTTTGCCGGCAACAGCGATGCCAATCAACCCTTCAACTACGATCCGAGTCTTGAAGCAGTCACCTCCTATTCCGGTAGTGCCGCAACCCGGCAGAGCCTTTATCCAGGGGGCAATCCATTTAACGTGGCAAAGTCCGGCGATGTAATTTTCGACAGTGCCGGAGTCGATTCAAACGGCATTTCAAAAAGTGCATTTGCCGCTCTCAAATCGCTTCGAGACGCGCTCACGGCGAAAGACGATGATGGTCTCCGAATCGCACTCCAGGCAATAGAAACCAGCGCCAAACATCTCCCCGGTGAATTGAGCTTCTACGGTGCAACCCAGCGTCGCGTTGTTGAAGCCAACTCTGCGGCGCAGTCTACTTCACTCCGTTTGAGCAGCCAGTTGATGCGCCTCGAAGACTCAGATCTCACACAGGCGATACTCGAATCTCAACAGGCCCAATTCCAACTGCAGGCCGCATTTCAGATCCGTGGCCAACGCCCACGCCAAACCCTCTTCGATTACCTCGGCTAGGACCCCATTACAATCGAAGTCATGAGAACTTCGATTGTTTTGCTGCTGGTGAGCGTCTTCGCCGCAGCCGCCAATAAAAACGCAGAGCGGTTAAACGAGGCTACTGCGGTTCTCAACGAGGTTACGGCCACACCCGACAAAGCCATACCCACAGAACTCCTCGACAAAGCCCACTGCATCGCCGTAGTTCCCGGCTTTAAAAAAGGTGCGTTCATTGTCGGGGCCAGCTACGGCAAGGGCTACCTGAGCTGTCGCCAGGCAGGCAAAGCGGGCTGGAGCGCTCCAGCGACGATTCGAGTCGAAAGCGGAAGCGTGGGCTTCCAGATCGGCGGTACCGCGACTGATCTTGTGATGTTGGTCATGAATAGCCGAGGTGCAGACTCGCTCATGCAAAGCAAGTTCACCCTCGGCGGCACCGTCCAGGCCGCTGCCGGGCCCGTGGGTCGAACTTCGACGGCAGAAACTGACGCCGCCATGCGGGCCGAGATCCTCTCCTACTCGCGCGCACGCGGCCTTTTTGCAGGCGTCTCCCTGCAGGGCGCAACGCTGCGTGCTGACCTCGATTCCAACAAGGCCATGTACAAGCGCCCGTTCACCACCGTTGAGATCGTGCGTGAGCGCAAGGCAAAAGCAACAGCTACCGGCCAAAAATTCGTTTCTACCATTACCCGGTACTCCCCAAAGGAGTTGAAGTAATTCATGCGCCCAGCAATCTTTCTTTTTCTGGCCATAGCGCTCGATGCCGCGACGCAGCCGGCCGATCTGGTGCCAGCCCGGTGGCCTAGCGATAACCCGGCCTCACTCGCCATCCTCAACGAGTCCCCGATCAACTGCCTGCTGATTCCGGAGGTCAACTGGTCCAGCACCTTCCTTGCTGCGGCCCATGCCAAGAACCTTACGGTTCTTGCCCTGTTGCAACCGGGAACTCCGGCGCTACCGCGTCTCAAACGCGCCCTCGAACTGGGGCTCGACGGTGCGGTTCTCGAAGGTAATTTCCCGGAAGCCGAGGCCAAAGCAGTCCGCAGCAGCTTGACCGAATCATCCAGGCTTTATGTCGAACTCGGTCTGCGTGGACGAATTCCCCTCGACCCCACTGCTCCGTCCATCATCGGGACATTCCAGGGAGTCTGGGCCGGCATCAATCCTCATGAAGATGGCGCCGCCCACGCAGCCCCCTCGGGTGCCCCCTGGATCGATACCAATGCCGGTTTTCTGCGCTTTGTCCGCGCCTCGACGGATCGTGCTTTTTGGCTCAGCGCCGCGCCCCCTCGTGATTCGGTGGTGAACCTCTCGCGCTACTTGCAGATGCTCTCAGACCCTGCGATGGTCGGAGCCCGCTGGATCATCAGCTTTGAGCCAAGCTTCTTCGCCAAACTGCTCGCTAGCGAACCCAAAGCCCAAAAAGACCTCAAGCGAATCAATCAAGTGCTCCTTTTTTTTGAACAAAACAGGAAGCTTCAATCCTTACCCGCCTTCGGTCAGCTTGCCGTAGTTCAAGACACCCAGAACGGCGCGCTGCTTTCGGGCTCAGTCCTCGACATGATCACGGTGAAGCACACGCCTGTCCGTCCGGTTCCCTTCAAGTCGGTTGAGTTCAAAGCCTTCGATCAGGCAAAGATGGCTGTCAATGTTGACCCTCAGTCCCTCGACCCGAAACAGCGGCAAGTCCTAAAAGACTTCACTCGCTCTGGCGGCACCGTGCTGACTGCCCCACCCGGCTGGCGCATGCCCGTCCCACGTCCAGACCAGATTGTCACCGATGCCGAAGAAGTCAAAAAGCTCGACCAGATCTGGAAAGAAGTCAACGCGATGATGGGGCGACGCAACCTGGGTGTTCGCCTCTTCAACGTCTCCAGCATGCTGTCCAACATGCTGGGGCCTGCAGATGGCTCGCGTGTCGTAGTCTATCTGGTGAACTACTCGGACTTTTCGGTCGATAGCGTTGCTGCGCATCTGCTAGGCAAATACTCAAAGATCACGATTCACTGGCCCGAACGCGCCCCCAAAGCGCTTGTCCCTTATGAGACCGAAGACGGAACCGGAGTCGACATCGACATCCTCGAATCGACGGCCATTCTGATCGCCGAAAAGTAGACAGAACCCAAACTCAACTTACAATAGTGGGATGACTCGCCGTGACCTGATCGCCCTCGGTGCCCTCCCGCTTTTTGCGCAACAGAAGAAGCTTCCCACCGCTCCTGTTTCCATCCGCAAATGCGATACCTACAACGAAGACTTCTATGAGATCTTCACCCGCATGTTCGATGACCTCGGCGGTGTCAAGAAGCTGGTGGCCAACAAAACAGTCACGATTAAGCTGAATCTCACAGGCTCACCCGGCCTCCGCTTGCAAGGTAAAGCACTCGGCCTCACACACTACTCGCATCCCAAACACGTCCTCGCTATGACAACCGTGCTCGATCGCGCCGGAGCCAGGCGCATCCGCTTCGTCGAGTCCGCCTGGGGGACGGCGGGTCCGCTTGCCGAGTACATGCTCGACTCCGGCTGGAATGTCCGCCAGCTTTCTACGGCCGCCAAACAGGTCGAGTTCCTCAATACCAACGGGCTCG
This sequence comes from uncultured Bryobacter sp., assembly GCA_964653845.1. Taxonomy (GTDB): domain Bacteria; phylum Acidobacteriota; class Terriglobia; order Bryobacterales; family Bryobacteraceae; genus Bryobacter. The sequence goes on along the minus strand of CAZZGS010000091.1, from coordinate 4,558 downwards.
GCGGCTTCGCTAAAAAGTACACACGCATGAAGGTTCCTCACGGCGGCTGGATTTTTCCGGCCTTCGAGTTTAATAACGTCTATGCAGAAACAGATGTGATGATGTCGATGGCCAAGCTCAAGAATCATGACGTCTGTGGCGTGACACTCGCGATGAAGAACATGTTCGGCTGCACCCCGGCCTCGATCTATGGCAACGATTCTGGAGTTGACGACCCAAACGAAAGCCCAACCTCCGGTAGAGACCAGATCTGCCATGTTGGCAAGCGACAGCCGTCTAAGATTGCACTTCCAGAGCTCGATCCAGCTTCCCCGCGCGATGCCTTCCATCGCATGCCCCGCATTTCGGTTGAAGTCGCCTCCGCCCGTCCGATTGACATCTCTTTCATTGACGGCATCGAAACCATGACTGGGGGCGAAGGCCCGTGGATCAAGCCGAAAGGCACCTTTGGCGGTACAGCCCACGTTACGCCTGGTCTACTCGTTCTTGGCACAAACCCGGTCACCACCGACACAGTGGGCACCGCTCTGATGGGTTACGATCCTCGCGCCCCCAAGGGCACACCACCATTCCACAAGTGCGACAACATGTTGCTACTGGCCGAAGAAGCTGGCCTTGGCACCGCTGACCTCAAGAATATCGAAGTGATTGGCGGCAAGATTGAAGACTTGCGCTTCCGCTTCCCCATGAGCGCCTGATGCAAAGATTCACCGACCAGTTATCTGCAGTAATCTCCAAGCTCACGCCCATGGCGATCTTCGACATTCTGGTTGTCTCTGTTTTTATTTACATCTTCATCATCAACATTCGGGGCCGCCGTGCTGCCCAAATCGTCAGCGGAATGTTCATCCTGACCTGCGCCTATCTGGGCAGTGTCTGGTTCCATCTCGAACTGCTGCGTACGCTGCTCGCTACCCTCGCCCCCTATACAGCCTTTGGCATCATCGTGATGTTTCAGTCAGAGATCCGCCGCGTCCTGGCCCGCATCGGCCGCGCCCGGATCTTTACCTTTGGCGGCAGACTTCAGCGTCGCGAGACAGCGGAAGAAATCCTGATGGCCGTGGCTTACCTTGCCCAACATAAAATCGGCGCACTGATTGTCGTAGAACGCGACACAGGCCTCAAGACCTTCATCGAGACCGGCGTAAATCTCGACGCTCGCCTCTCTCGTGACCTCTTGCTCAGCATCTTCTACCAGGGTGGCGCCCTTCATGACGGTGCCGTGATTGTGCAGGGTGACCGCATCGCCGCTGCAGCCTGCTTCCTGCCTCTTTCGATGAATCCCGCTCGTCTGGGCCAGCTCGGCACAAGGCACCGTGCCGCTATTGGCATCTCTGAAGAGACCGACTCGCTTGCCATCGTCGTATCGGAAGAGACCGGGAAGATCTCTCTCTGCGTCTATGGCGAAATCCAGCATGGTGTCTCGATCGAATATCTTGAAGAGCAGATCACCAAGCATTTGAGCCAGCCGCTGACTCCTCCCCTAAGCGACAACTCCCAAATGGAGATTCGCCGTTCATGAAGCTGTTTACAGATAACATCCCGGCCAAGATCTTCAGCATCCTCATCGCCTTTCTCCTCTGGGTGGCTCTTGTCGATGAGCCGGAATTGATCGAGACGGTGACCGTGCCGGTGGAGTACCGCAATCTGTCGAGCACTCTGGATCTGTCCCCCGATGCACCGACTCGCATTCAACTCCAGGTCCGGGGCCCGCGGGGCAGACTCAACGAAGTGTCTCCGGATCGAACCAATATCGTGCTCGACCTCGGCACGATGGCGCAGCCCTCCGCCCGCACATTTACGATTCAGGACAACCTGATCAATCTCCCGCCAACTGTCATTCTGGTGCGCGCCATACCTTCTCAACTTCGCGTGAAACTCGAGCGCCGCGTCTACAAAGAGATTCTTGTGACTCTCGCGTTTGAGGAAGACCTGCCTGCAAACCTCAAAATCGTCTCCACAGAGATTTCCCCAGCCCAGATCAAGGTAGTTGGCCCCGAATCTCGTATTACGCTTGCAACGTCCATTGCCACCGAGCCAATCACTATCAAAGATATGGCGGCTAGTGCGCCCATACGAGTCAATGTTCTTCTGACAGATCCAGAACTTTCCATCGTCGGTTCTTCGCTTGTAACCGTAAAGTTACAGACAACCCAGTTACCCTAGAAGGGTACATGGCAAGACAATTATTTGGCACTGATGGGATTCGAGGCAAGGCCGGTGATCCACCTCTCGACAAGCCCACGGCATTTGCTCTCGGTGCTGCACTTGGAACTTGGGCCAAAGGCCAGTCCTCCGCTCCTAAAATCCTCCTCGGGATGGACACACGTGAATCCGGCCCCTGGCTTGCTGAAGCCGTTGCCGCAGGCCTGGTCTCGGCTGGAGTAGAGCCTCACTTTGCCGGCCTTCTCACTACTCCGGGAGTCGCCTACAACACCAAGCATGGTCCCTATGTTGCTGGCGTCATGATCTCTGCCTCCCACAATCCATACGAAGATAATGGCCTGAAGGTATTCGATCACTCCGGCTTTAAACTCCCCGACGCTCAAGAACTGATCCTCGAAGAGCAGATTCTGAAGATTCGCGAGAACGCAATTGTTCCCGATTGCTCTCTGCCCCTGCATGAAGAGCTGGCCAATCACTATCTGGAATTTCTGTGTTCCACCTTCCCCTACTCCTTGAAGGGAATGCGCGTGGTTCTTGACTGCGCCAATGGTGCCGCCTCACTACTGGCACCCCGCCTCTTTACCCAACTTGGCGCAGAAGTCGTCACGATTGCGAATTCCCCTGATGGCCGCAACATCAATGCCGGGGTTGGCGCACTTCACACCGATCATGTCCGGGCGGCAGTGCTTGAGCACAAGGCCGATGTCGGTGTTGCTTTCGATGGCGACGCTGACCGGGCGATTTTCAAATCGGCGAGCGGCTCTCGCGTTGATGGCGACGCTGTTCTGCTGATCTGCGCTCGCTTGTTCAAGGCATCCGGCCACCTTCGAGGCAACCTTGTCGTCGCAACCGTCATGTCAAATCTTGGCCTCGAAGTCGCACTTCGCAAAGAAGGCATCACGCTGGCACGCACGAATGTCGGTGACAAGTATGTCCTCGAAGAAATGATCCGCTCAGGTTCCAATCTCGGCGGCGAACAATCCGGCCACGTCATCTTTCCGGAATTCGCAACCACCGGCGACGGTATGCTTACAGCCCTTCGTGTGCTCGAAGCCATGGTCACTTCCGGCAAGACTCTCGATGAGCTCACACACGGCTTTGACGTCTTCCCGCAACTGCTTGTCAACGTCCGCATCGGCGCACGCCGCCCACTCGAAGAGCTACCCGCCCTCCAGTCTGTTATCGCCGATTGCGAGAAGGACTTTGGTTCCAACGGCCGGGTTCTCGTCCGTTTCTCGGGCACCGAACCTTTGGCACGCGTCATGGTTGAAGGCAATGACGAAGCCAAGGTCGAATATCACGCCAACGCGATTGCCGCTACACTTCAGCAGGCAATGGGCTTAAAATAGGTCCGATGCGTATCCTGCTTATTAGCTCCCTCTTCCTTTCGACCTTGGCTGCCCAAAATGTCAAGCCCGCCAAACTGGCTGGCGAAGACTGGGTTCAGCTTTTTAATGGCAAAGACCTCACCGGCTGGGTTGAGGTTGGCAAAGAGAAGTGGACTGTTGAAGAAGGTGAGATCAAGGGCGAAGCTGTCAGCAAAGCCTATGGCTATCTTCAGACCGACAAAGACTATAAGGACTTCCATCTCTCCATTAAGTTCAAGTGTGCGGGCAACGGCAACTCCGGTGTCTTCTTTCACACCGCCTTCAAGCCTGGCACTCCTGACATCACTCGTGGTCTGCAATTTGAAGTCGACTGCCGCATCGGACAACACACTGG
>CAZZGS010000091.1:0-660 GCA_964653845.1 uncultured Bryobacter sp. | reverse complement strand
GCGACGGTCGTGGCTGGATCGTCTGGCCTGCACCAGAGAACGAACTCAACGTCCGCAAGAGCGACTGGAACGAATACACAATCAAGGTCGAAGGCAACCGTTACGTTTCCCGTTTGAACGGCGTCGTGATGGTCGATTTCACCGACCCGAATCCGAAGTCTTTCGACGGCCCAATTGCCCTTCAACTCCACTCCGGTGGCGAAGGAAATATGCGCTTCAAAGACATCTGGATCCGCGATTTGTCGAAGCGTTAACAACATACATTGACTGATGAAGCGACTGTCGCAAACTGGCCTTGCTTGCGAAGCGGCGCATCAACCTCAGGCGATACTATAGTTGCCTGGTACGCCCTTTACGGCACGGCCTGAATCCCGCGCAGCGTCTGATCAAACCAATCTGCCAGCATCGTGAAGTCTTCGTAGATGGTGGCCCAGCCATGGTCCTTGCCCGGCATCACAATCAACTTGTTCCTCACTCCCGCCTGCTTCATCTTCTCGATAAAGATCTCGGATTGCTGTAGCGGCACCGTTCGATCCTTGTCGCCGTGAATCAGCAATACGGGCGGCGTCTTTTCGTTGATCAAATAAAGGGGCGACACTGCGCGGCCCAGTTCTTCTGTTCCTGCCTTGGGCCCAAAAATCTCGCGATATGCCGCTAGTG
>CAZZGS010000090.1:0-10963 GCA_964653845.1 uncultured Bryobacter sp. | reverse complement strand
GGATTCGAATGATGGCCGCACCTGGTCATCGATCACAAATATCGGTTACCGCCCCACGTTCGCCGGTAACGATTTGAGTATTGAGACTTATCTACTTGAGGATTTGGCCGGGGAAAGCCCGGCGAAGATTCGAGTCGATTTTTGCGCCTGGATCCGTGAAGAACGGAAGTTTGAGAACCCCGAAGAACTGAAGGCGCAAATTCTCCGGGATGTGGGACGAGCGCAAGCTTACTGGCGACGGCGCGCACGATGGACCCGCCCGGCATCAGATTTTTAGACTAAAGACAGAAAGAAGAAGAACATGAGTTTGAGCGCAGGAAAAAGAGCACACATGGACAAGTTGTCGAACGCAGCGGGCATTATCGCTGCGGCGGCAATGGACCAGCGTGGCAGCTTGGCCAAGAGCCTTGCGGCAGCCAAGGGAGTTGCACAGAGCGAGATTTCGCAGGCAACGATGGAAGAGTTCAAGACGACAGTTGTGCGTACACTGACACCGCACGCGAGCGCGATTTTGCTTGACACCGAGTTTGGTCTGCCTGCTGCGCATGCGCGCTCCGCCAATGCCGGTTTGTTGCTGGCCTATGAGAAGTCTGGCTATGACAACACGCAGCCTGGCCGTTTGCCTGATTTGCTACCTGACCTGAGCGTTCGCCGCATCAAGGAACTGGGTGCGGATGCAGTCAAGATCCTGATTTACTACACCCCCTTCGATAGCGCTGAAGTGAACACGATCAAGCACGCCTTCATTGAGCGGATTGGCAGCGAGTGTGCGGATCAGGAAATTCCTTTCTTTCTTGAATTCATTGGCTATGACGTCGATGGCAAGGACGAGAAGGGTCTTGAGTTTGCCAAGCTGAAGCCGCAGGTTGTGTTGAAGAGTATGGCTGAATTCACCAAGCCACGTTACAAGGTTGACGTGTTGAAGGTGGAAGTTCCGGTGAATGCTGAGTATGTCGAAGGTTCGAGTGTTTATAAGGGTGCTACTGCTTATACTCGCGCTGAAGCACTGGAGCACTATCGCGCTGCTGCCGACGTGACCGATCTGCCGTTCATTTATTTGAGCGCTGGTGTAAGCAACGATCAGTTCACCGAAAGCCTGGCGATGGCATCTGAAGCGGGTACCCCGTTTAGCGGTGTGCTTTGTGGCCGTGCGACCTGGAAGGAAGGCATTCCTGTATACGCCAAACAGGGCGTTGCTGCGTTGCAGCAGTGGCTTGATACCGAGGGCATCAAGAACATCAACGCAGTGAACGATGCGCTTGGTGCGGCAAAGCCTTGGCATAGCCGTTTGAGCTAGTTTGTTCTTTTGCGATTGAGAGAGGGCGGCCCAAGTGGGCCGCCCCTTTTTACTTGGCACGATAGAATCCAGAGGATATGAAAAAGTACTTGCTTGTATTTGCCCTAGTGGCGATCCAAACTTTTGGGGCCGCGATTCCAGATGCGAAGCCGGAGGCTGTCGGATTTTCCTCTGAGCGACTGGGCCGCATTCGCGAGACGATGCAGAAGCATATGGATGCTCACGACATCGCGGGCGCGGTGACGCTGGTGGCCCGGCGGGGACGCGTGGCGCATCTTGAGGCGCATGGGTCGATGGATGTTGAGGGGAAGCGCGCAATGGAGAAGAATGCCGTCTTTCGCATCTGGTCGATGACCAAGCCGGTGGCCGGTGTGGCGATTCTCATGTTGATGGAGGACGGCAAGCTGCGGCTGAACGACCCGGTGTCGAAGTTCATTCCGGAGTTTCAATCGTTGAAGGTTGCTGTGACGCAGGAGCGGCCTGCTGGTGCGCCTGCCAATTCGCCAGCGCCTTACTACACTGTTCCTGCAACACGTGCGATCACAATTCAGGATTTGTTGACTCATGTTTCTGGCTTGGGCAGTGGGCCGGTGAGCGGAGCCGAGATGGCAAAGCTCTCGAAGAAGACGACCGATACCTTGCCCGAACTTGTGCCGCTTTTGGGATCGGCGCCGCTAGACTTTCAACCGGGCTCGCGTTGGGGCTACAGTGCTCTGGCAGCCTTCGATACGCTTGGGCGGGTGGTGGAAGTGGCTTCTGGTAAAAGCTTCGAAAAGTTTTTGCAGGAAAGACTTTTTGATCCGTTGGGCATGAAGGAGACCTCGTTTCACCCGCAGGGTGAGATGCAGGCTCGCATCGTTACTAGCTATCACCGGGCTGCGGACCGCATGACTAGACTGGAAGCCAAGCATCCGATGTTGAATCTATATGGGCGTGAATACTTATCCGGTGGTGGTGGGCTGTACTCTACGATTCAAGATTATGCAGTGTTCGCTCAGATGCTGCTAGATGGCGGGAAGTGGAATGGGAAGCGGTTATTGAGCCCTCGAACTGTGGATCTCATGGCGAGCGTATTTGTACCCGATACCTTGCAAGGCCGGGCTCCGGGGCGTGGCTTCGGTTTGAGTGTGCAGGTGATTAGCGATCCAATCGCTGCCGGGCAGCGCGTCTCGACCGGGAGCTATGGCTGGGACGGGGCCTTTGGTACGCATTTCTGGATTGACCCCAAAGAAAAGATAGTCGGTATCATGATGATCCAGACTGACAATTCGAACCGGCAATTGGATCGTGATTTTGAAAGCGCTGTCATGCAGGCTATCGTCGAGTAGCGAAACATGAAATAATCCTCACATCTATTTCATGTTCTTCGCTAGCCTACTTTTTCTCGCAGCGGCACCTTCATACCAAAGCGATATCCAGCCTTTGCTGCAGAAGCATTGCGCTGGTTGTCACCAGCCAGCCTCCAAAGCCGCAGGGCTTGACCTTACCACTCATGCCGACGCCACCAAGGGTGGGAGGCTTGGCACGGCCTGGATTGCCGGGCAGCCGGAAGACAGCATCGTGGTTCAATACCTTGTCGCTGCCAAGCAACCGCGCATGCCGCTGGGACGGCCTTCGCTTTCTGAAACTGAGATCAGTTTGTTTCGTGAGTGGATTCGAGCTGGAGCTAAGGATGACACTGCTGCTGCTGCGACAGACATCAACAAACCGACTGTTTATCTGCAACCACCGGTGATCAATAGTTTGCGCTTTTCTCCGGATGGACAGCACTTGGCTGTGTCTGGGAATCGCGAGATTTTGATTCATACACTCGATGCTAAGACACCGCCCCTGCGCTTGCAGGGTAAGGCGGAGCGGATTCTTTCTCTTGCTTATTCCAAGGACGGCAAGCTGCTGATTGCCGGTGGTGGCACGCCTGCCCGATTTGGCGAAGTGCAGGTGTGGGACCCGATCGCCGGGAAGATGCTGCGCAATGCCACACTTACTTCCGATACTGTTTTTGGTGCCTCGCTTGCTCCTGATTCTTCGCGGATTGCCGTTGGTGCGGCTGATAACACGGTGCATGTTTTTGAGACATCGAGTGCCAAGGAACTTTACAAGATTGGCAACCATGAAGACTGGGTGCTCTCGACTATCTTTGGAGTTGATTCGAAGCGATTCATTTCCATCTCTCGCGACAGGGCGGCCAAGATCAACGACGCGGCATCGGGGGCTTTTCTTGAAAACGCAAATCAATTAAAGACCGAGCTCTATGCCGTAGCGCGGCATCCGGCTAAAGACATCATCGTGATTGGCGGTGAGGACCGCTACCCTTATGTTTATCTTTTAGACCGGGTGCGCAGTATGAAGATCGCTGACGACTCGACGCTGGTGCGGCGTATTGAGCGGCAGGACGGGCCTATTACGGCGCTGGACTGGTCTCCTGATGCCAAGTTGATTGCCATTGGTGGCGGATCGCCGGCTGTGACGCTATACGATGCAGAAACCGGGAAGCTGGCTGCCAGTTGTTCTGGCCATAGTGCTGGCATTTATACCGTGGCATTTTCTCCTGATAGTAAGACGCTTGCTACGGGCGGCTTTGATGGCAAGGTCAGACTTTACTCGACGATCGATGGCAGCCTCATTCGAGAATTCATCCCTGTGCCACTTTCGCTTTCGGCTGGTGCCCCATGAGAATCTTGTTTGTTCTTTCTGCTGCGCTCACATTGAGTGCCGCCGCTCCTACGATTACCGAGTTGCAGCCAAGGGGCGCTCAGAAGGGGCGTCCGTTTGAGTTGACGCTGGTGGGTAAAGATCTCATTGAGGGGCCAACGGTGATCTCCAATTTGCCCGCTACGTTTACGCCACTTGGGTCGGACAAGCCCGGTTACATCAACTACCTGGTTGAGCCTACTGGAGACTGGCCTGTAGGAACTTATACTGTTCGAGTTAAGGCTGCTAATGGCCTGTCGAATATCCTTTTGCTATCGATTGGAGCCTTCCCCGAGATCGTGGAAGAAGAGTCGCGAGCGGGTTCGTTGCCGCATCAGAATGATTCCATCGAGAAGGCGCAGACCCTGCCCGCTACTGCAATCACCGTCAATGGAAAACTGAAGGGCCCTGAGCGCGATGTGTACCGGATTCCGGTGAAGGCTGGGGAGCGCCGTGTGTTTGAAGTTGAAGCGCGCCGAGTGGGTTCCGCGATTGACCCTGTGATTCAGGTTTATGATGCTTCTGGCAAGCGAATTGGGAGGTCGGAGGATGATCCGAGTTTGAGCCTCGATCCAAGGCTTGAGCTTAGCTTCACCAAAGAGAGCTTTGTCTATGTCGAAATTTTCGACGCCCGCTTCTCAAACCAGATGCAGGATTATTATCGCTTCAAGACTGGCACTTATGCCTTTGCCAGTGAGATCTTCCCGCTGGGAGGCCGCCGTGGGGAAGAGGTTGAAGTTGTACTCAACAAGACGGCTGTTAAGGCGGACTTGAAGACGAAGCTTGGTCAAGTGAATGTCAATTTTTCAGACTCACCTGCGCTGCCGCTCCCCTTTGCGGTTGGAGATTATCCGGAAGCCCGCGAACCTTTGACTGCGCCCATTCAGCTTCCTCTTACGATCAATGGCCGACTGGATAAGCCTGCAGAAATTGATAGCTATGAAATTGCCGTGAAGGGCGGGGAAGACTTCTTCTTCGAGCTACAGGCCCGCGAGCTTGGCACTTCAAAGCTTACTGGTCTCATTACGGTTTACGACGAATCCGGTAAGCGGCTGGCTTCGGCTGGGGATGGCCCACTGCCGGTGGATGTGGCTGCGGTGCAAGCATCTAGCCGGACGTTGGGCGACCCTTTCCTCATGTTCCAGGCTCCGCATGGTGCTAGCAAGCTAAAGGTTACGGTGGAAGACCTGGCACAGCGGGGTGGCCCCAATTACGCTTATCGCCTGACGATGCGTAAAGCAGTTCACGATATTCGTGCCACGATCATTACCCCGTTTGTAAACATTCCTGCGGGTGGGACGGCGATTGTGGCGGTGGATGTCGAGCGTCGTGGTTTTATGGGTGCGCTGAAGGTGACGCCGATGCATCTGCCCAAAGGGATTCAGGTTTCTGGAGGTGATCTTGCGGCCGAGATTCCCGATCCGCTGGTGCGTACGATGAATCGCCGTGCGACGCTTTCGTTTACTGCTGAGAAAGACCTGAGCCTACCGGCCACCGACATCGGATTTCTGGTGAAGGGGGAAGGGATTGAGCGCGAGGCAACTGGCTTTGCTTATCTCATCGCAGTAAATGGTGCCAGCACGCAGGGCGTTGTCGACCGACAGCGTGCGCTCAACGGTAAGCCGCTGGGGTATCTGCTGCCTGCTGCCACTACTGCTGCTACGCCGGCAAACCTGGAGCTGACTCTGATCAAGACAGAGCAAAAAGAATCCGGGTTTGAATATCGATTCCGTTGGAAGTGGCAGGCCACCAACTCTATGCTGGCTGTGCCTGCTACCGTCAACGTGGATCTGCCGAACCTGCAAGGCACGCGAATTATCGAAGTGGAACAGGACAAGACCGACAAACGAACGGGTACCTTCCTTGTGACGACTTCAAAAAACTCAATTCCTGGACCTTACAATATAGGGATTTCCGGGCGGCTGATGGGTGCGATTGATGTCTTCTCGCCGCTGCTGCGCCTCGATGTACCAGAACTCCAAATAGAAGAGACCAAGACCAATGCGTCCAATACTAATCCTCGCTAGCCTCGCATTTGTTGCCAGTGCCCAATCCGTCACCTTTTTACGGGATGTGGCTCCGATCCTGAACAAGACTGGTTGTACCTCTGGCCCCTGCCACGGTGCGGCCAAGGGAAAGAATGGCTTCAAGCTTTCTCTTCGTGGCTATGATCCGCAGTTCGACTACCAGGCATTGCTTTATGACTTGAGCGGGCGCCGCTTCAATCGAAGTGAACCGAAGCGTAGCTTGATGCTGGCCAAACCTGTGATGCAGGTGGCGCATGGCGGTGGGCTTCGCTTTGAGCAGACCTCGGCCTATTACAAGACGATCGAAAGCTGGATTGCTCAGGGCGTACCTTATGGAGACCCGGCCAAGGATGCTGTTGCCGCTATTGAAGTTGAGCCAAAAGAACTCGCTATGGCGAAGCCTGGTGAGTCTGCACAGGTGAAGGTGATGGCACGCTTTGCCGATGGGCAAACTCGCGACGTCACTAAAGAAGCCACGATTGAATCGAATGTCCCGGATCTGGCCAAGGTGGATGCTACTGCAAAAGTTGACGGCTTGCGGACTGGTGAAGCTACGCTGCTGGTGCGTTACCAGGGCAAGTATTCGACGATTCCGGTTACGATCCTGAACCCGAAACCCGGCTTCGTTTGGAAGCCACTTCCCCAATACAGCTACATCGATCAACACATCGATGCCAAGCTGCAGAAGCTGAAGTTGCAGCCTTCTCCTGCCACCGACGATGCTTCGTTCTTGCGCCGCGTGACGCTGGATTTGACTGGTGCATTGCCGACACCGGACGAGGTTCGCAGCTTTCTTTCAGACCCGGCTCCGCAAAGATTAAAGCGCAGCCGCAAGATCGACAAGTTGATTGCAAGCCCCGCCTATGCCGACCAGTGGACAGTGAAATGGGGTGATCTGCTGCAGTCGAGCCGCAAGTTTCTGGGAGAGAAGGGCACCTATGGATTCCGGGAGTGGATCCACTCTTCGATCGCTGCCAACAAGCCTTACGACAAAATGGTTCGTGAGTTGCTGACCAGTCGCGGATCTTCCTACGACGACCCTGCCGCGAATTACTTCCGCACCACGCGCGAGCCCAAGCCCACGATGGAGAAGACGACACAGGTCTTTCTTGGCGTGCGCATGGTGTGTGCCCAGTGCCACGATCATCCCTTTGAGAAGTGGACGCAGAATCAGTATTACCAGATGTCGGCGTTTTTCTCTGCTGTGGGTCTGCGGCCCGGTTATGAAGTGGGTGAGGAGATCATCTACGACCAACGTGCGGATTACGAGATGAAGCACCCCAAGGACAGCCGTGTGATGGCCCCTGAGTTTCTGATTGCTTCGGCGACTCCGGTGAAGATTCCGACCGATCAGCGGCGTCGCGATGCTTTGGCCGACTGGCTTGTATCGAAGCAGAATCCGTTTTTCGCCAAGGCAATCGCAAACCGCACGTGGAGTTACTTCTTTGGCAAAGGCATTATTGATCCGGTCGACGACATTCGTGCGTCGAATCCTCCGGTGAATCCGCAGTTGCTGGAGGCTTTGACCAAGGACCTGATCGATCACAATTTTGACTTGCAGCATTTGATGAGGACTATTGTGAACTCGCGGGCCTATCAGGCCAGCTTCTTGAACAACGAGTGGAATGCCGGGGACGCTGAGAACTTCTCGCACGCTATGCCGCGCCGGCTCACTTCAGAACAACTGGCCGATGCGGTGACGATGGCTGCCGGGGCGAAGCCGAATTTTCCGGAGGTGCCTGACGATACCAGTGCGAGCCAATTGCCAGATCCTCATGTTGGCAAGGACGGCTTTCTCGATTTGTTTGGACGGCCGAATCGCGAGTCTGCGTGCGAGTGCGAACGCCGCGCTGACTTTAGTCTTCCGCAGGCTTTGAACCTGGTAAATGGCACCACGATTTCCGACGCCGTGGCTGACCCGAAGGGCCGTGTCGCGAAACTTGTCCTGGCGGGCAAACCCGATCAGGCCATTATCGAAGAGCTGTATCTGGCTACAATTTCCCGCTTCCCCACCAAACAGGAAGCCGACAATGGCATCAAGTACCTGGCCGGCGGCGCCCGCGCCACCCGGGCCCAAGATTTACTCTGGGCCTTACTCAATAGCAAAGGCTTCCTCTACAGTTACTAGGAGAAAACGATCATGCTGAACATTCCTGGATATTCCGCTCGAACCTGCGAAGGACCCACGCGCCGAGAGTTGATGCGCATTGGTTCGCTTGGCCTGGCCGGCCTGCATTTGCCTGGATTCTTTATGAGTCAGAAGGCGGCGCTGGCTAACGAAGTGGCGAAGAAATACGCGGGTGCCCGCGGCTTTGGCAATGCCAGGAACGTGATCATGATCTTCCTGCAGGGAGGCCCAAGTCATATCGATATCTGGGATCCCAAGCCCGATGCGCCTTCGAATATCCGTGGGGAATTCAAGCCGATCAAGACCAAGATTCCTGGCACGTTTATCGGTGAGCACATGCCGATGATGGCGAACACGATGGATAAGGTGACGCTCATTCGATCGATGAGTTATACGCCGAATGGCTTGTTCAATCACACGGCGGCGATTTATCAGATGTTGACTGGATATCCGCCGGACAAGGTCTCACCATCCGGCCAGCTTGAGCCGCCCAACGCAGCGGATTTCCCGACTGCCGGAAGTCATATCAGTAAGCTCAAGCCACTTACGGACGCCATGTTGCCGTTTATCGAATTGCCGCGCCCGTTGCAGGAGTCTGGAATCATTGGCAAGGGCGGAGCGGCTGGCTTTCTTGGAAAGGCCTATGACCCATACCGCCTCTATCAGGATCCGGCAGAGAAGATAACGCTTGAAGATCTTTCATTGCGTAAGGAAATTCCCGCCAGCCGGCTCAAGGATCGCTTTGACCTTTTGAAGGGTATAAACGGTTCGATGCCGGAACTCGAGAAGGCTTTGAATGCCAGTGCCGTAGATGAGTATTACGGCAAGGCTTATGATCTGGTCTTGAGTGGTAAGGCTCGCGACGCGATGGATTTGTCAAAAGAAACGCCAGCTATGCGAGAGCGCTATGGCCAACATACTTTTGGTCAAAGTGTTCTTATGGCTCGGCGCCTGATTGAAGCGGGAACGCGCTTTGTGCAAGTGAATTGGCCGTCTGTTGCCAATGGGGACCCCGAGAAGACTGCCTGGGATACACATGCAGCTAACTTTGGTCCGCTCAAGAATCTGCACTGCCCCAAGCTGGATCGTTCTCTCTCTGCTTTGTTGCAGGATATGGATGATCGTGGTCTTTTGAAGGAGACGCTGGTGGTTGCCGTTGGCGAATTTGGACGCAGCCCGCGCATGGGTCTGTCGACCTCTGGTAACGTCAACAGCCCCGATGGGCGAGACCACTGGCCCTATTGCTATAGCTCAGTTATCGCTGGTGCCGGAATCGCTCGTGGCATGCAATACGGCGAATCCGACGCTACAGCTTCAAGCCCGAAAGAGAAGCCGGTTCACCCGAATGATCTGTTGGCTACGATTTATTACGCTCTCGGTATCGACCCTGAAATGGAGATTCGGAACCACTTGAATCAACCAAGAGAATTGGTAAAAGGCAAAGTCGTATCCGACCTCTTCGCCTAACGCAGCAGCAGGATCGTCGATAGGGCTGTAAGGACAATTATGGAACCCTCGAAGACCTTGGTGGGGATGCGATGGATGAGCCAGCGGCCGGCCATCGCTCCAGCGAAGACAGCAGGCGCTGTGACGGCTCCAAACTGCAGCGAAACGACGCTGATGAGGCCCTGCCAGAGGTAGATCGGTACTTTGCCAATGTTGATGAAAAAGAAAAACCAGGCGCCGGTGGCGACGAATTCCTCCTTGGGTAGGCGCTTGGATAGCAGGTAGAGGCTCATCACCGGGCCCGCTGCGTTGGCGACTGTGGTTGAAAAACCCGCAGCGATGCCGTAAGGAACTGGGTGTGCCGAGGGGATCTGGTCTGAGCTGTAGCGCCGCCAGAGGTAGAGGCAGAGCATCGCCAGAATGATGATTCCCACCATCGGGCGCAAATAGCGCTCGGGCAACGACAGGGTGAATGCTCCAGCGATCATGCCAGCGAGAACCCAGGGTAGAAGCGAGAACAGTTTCCCGGCTGCCGAGTGTTTGCGCCAATAGTAAACAGCGAAGAGATCGGCAAAGCAGAGGATCGGTAACATAAAGCCTGCCGCCAGGCGAGCGTCGCCGATTGTCAGCACCATGATCGGGATCGAGAGGATGCCAAGGCCGGGCATTCCTGTCTTGGCCATCCCGACCATGAAGGCGCAGGACATCCCGGCTGCGTACTGCCAGACCTCCACTTACTGGAACCCCAGGTAGGGGTTGAAGGTGTAATCCATCGACCATACTTCGTTCTTTGGGAATGTCAGGCTTTGAAAGACGCTATAGGCGGGATCGAGGGCCCACTGGCCAGGGGCAAGCACTTTCTTTGCTCGTCCTTTGGTGTCGAACCAGCCCCAGAAGGGCCGGGCCTTGTTGGCACTGTACTTATTGCCGAGGAAGGCACTTGAGATGCGCAGATTTTCGGGTTTGGGGCGATTGCCGAAGGGTTGATAGTCGAAATAGTCGGCGAAGGTTTTAGCTTTCCAAGCCGGGCCTTGTTGATGCTTCTTCCACCAGTGCTCGTAGATGGGCAGAAGCTCGTAGCCGATGTCTTTGTCTACTCCTCCGGTGGGCGTCTCTGCGAAGCCTTTGAACTTGTAGGTGATCCCAGTGTTTTGCTTCCAGACCAGCCGCTTGGCATCGAAGAAGCTCTTGCGGTCTCCTCCGCCCAGGGCACCGTGGCCGCCAGCTTCGAGAAAGACCACCGGATGGGTTTCATCAACCACATCGAGCGGCCCGTCGACGTTGTGCAGTTTCGATCTCAACTCGCGGCGGTTGGTGTAAGTGTAGACATTGTTGTGAGCCAGCGTCTCCATAATTTCGAGACGGCCAAATTCT
>CAZZGS010000089.1:3911-11088 GCA_964653845.1 uncultured Bryobacter sp. | reverse complement strand
CGACTTCGACAACGACGGCTGGCCCGATCTCTTCATTGCCAACGACACACAGCCCAACAAGCTCTATCGAAACAACCGCGATGGCAGCTTCCGCGAACAAGCCGTCCGCGCCGGCATCGCCTTCAGTGAAGATGGCCGCGCTCGCGCAGGAATGGGTGCTGACGCCGGAGACTTCCTCCGCTCAGGCCAGGAAGGTATCGCCGTCACCAACTTCGACAACGAGATGATTGGCCTCTATGAAGCAACCGGTTCAGGCTTCCTCGATCGTGCTTCATCCAACGGCATCGGTGCCGCCTCACGCAACAGGCTCGGCTTCGCCTGCGGCTTCCTCCATGCCGATCTCGACGGCCACCCCGACCTTCTCTCGGTCAACGGCCACATTGATGGCTCTGCCCGCAACCTCCAGCGGGGCAGCTCTCACGCCCAATCCCCCAACCTCTTCCAGAACGATGGCAAAGGCCGCTTCCGTGACATCGCCGCCGAACTTGGCCCCAGCTTCGTCACCCCCAAAGTCGGCCGTGGCGCCGCCTGGGGAGACTTCGACCGCGACGGCGATCTCGACCTACTGATCACCACCAATGGCGGACCCGCTTTCCTCTACCGCAACGACATCCAGAACGGCAATCGCTCCATCCGCTTCCGTCTCGAAGGCCGCAAATCCAACCGGGACGCAATCGGAGCGGTAGTTAAAATCTACGATTCTTCCGGTCAACAAATGCGTATGGTGAGAGGCGCATCGAGCTACCTCTCATCGCCAGATCGAGCACTCACCTTCGGCGTTGCCAAACGCCCATCCATCGACCGCGCGGTCATCGCCTGGCCCAGCGGCCGCACCGATGAATTCAAGAATCTCGTCACTGCGCAAACCTACCATTGCGTCGAAGGCGAAGCCCCCAAAGCCCTCCCCTACCGCTGAGCCGCGCGCAACGCCTTGCTCAGTGGCCGCGTTGGATTGGCTGGAATCTTCTGGCTGTCAATCACCGATTGCACCAGTTTCAACCCTTCTTCTCTCTTCCCGGTGCGCACCAGGCAAATCCCCAGCGCAGAATCATAGTTCACCCGGTGATCATTCCCAATCTGTCCCTTGGCCAACTCGTTTGCCTTCGCCGCATATCGCAGGGTCAACTCGCAGTCTCCCGCCAGTGTCGTCGCCACCGCCGCATCTACATATGCCATGTAAGCGCTCCCGCCCAACTCCTCCTTCCGCTTCTCGGCTTCCAATTCTGTCCGCTTCGCCTCTTCAATCGCCTCTGCCTTCTGCTCGCCTGAAGCCAGGCGAACTGCAAGAATACTATGTAGCCGCACAATCTCAAGCGGTGCCAGGGCCTCGCCCGCCATTCCCAGAATCTCTTGCAGGGTACGAGCTGACACCAGGTAATTCATCTCCTCTGCCTCAATCGCAGACCGGCTTCTTAACAGCGCCACCTTCACCGTATAAGCATCCGGTTCCTTCTCGATAAGAGCCAGCCCCTCATTGAGAATCACTCTAGCATCGCTTGTCAGCTTCATGTTCCGAAGTGAAGCCGCAAGATTGACAGCCAACACTCCCTTGAACAGACGAGGTGGAAAGTCCGTCTCAAAGCTGTCATCGGCAATGCCCTTTGAGGCCGCATAAGCGTTCTCCATCGATTTCAAGGAAGCCGCAGAATCAAGCTCGCAAGCCTCTTCGGGATAGGAGATCGCCGTATGCACATTCACCAGAGCAACCGCACCCAGCCTCGATTCCACCTGCGGCAGCAATGCCAGTATTTCCTTCTTGACAACCAGCGCTTCCGGACATTTGCCGCTGTTGGAAAGCGTCAATACATAACTCGAAAGGGCTGCCAGCAATGCTGCCTTCGATCCACTCTGCCTGCTGCGTTCCACCGATCGTTTCTGCCACTCAACCCCCGCCTCCGGTCTGCCAGCATTCACCAGGAAGTCTCCAAACGTGCTCGTTAGCGGCGCGAACACCTCTGGATATTCCTGCAAGCCTTTGTCGATGCGAGGCCTCGCGCGCTCAATCATCTCCCGCACAGTTCGCGTTGTTGAACCGCCATTGATCGGGTTGGCCGACTGGATCATCCAGTTCAAAAACTGCGCTGTCGCCTGCGCTCGCTGCCCTGCCAGCGCTGCCTGGCGCTGCTGCCAAAGCGCATAGCCACCGAGCGACAACAAGCCAAGTACAACGACTGCAGTCATACTCAGCGCACCACGATTCCGGACTACGTATTTCTTCGCACGGTAGAGCGTCGTCTGGCGCTGCGCACGAATCGGCCTCTGCTTGAGAAAGCGATCCAGATCCTCGGCCAGCTCAGCCACGCTGCCGTATCGGTCTGACGCTTTAGCCGAAAGTGCCTTGCCCACGATGGCTTCAAGGTCCCCACGCAGTTGATCCCGCAACCGGTCGGCCCGGACGCCTCGTTTCTTCGCGCCGTCCTCTGTAATCGACTTCGACATCGGTTGCGTATCTTTGCTGCCCACCGCCCGTGCCGCGACAGACATCATCGAATCGCGACTTCCAAACGGCCAGGCTCCGCACAACTGTTCATACAGAATCAGTCCAAGGCTATAGATATCGCAAGCCGTCGTAACGCCTTCTCCGCGCAATTGCTCCGGGCTCGCATACATCGGTGTCAACTGTTTCGTCGTTGTCAGGCTTGCGTCGGCATGCAATAGCTTGGCAGTGCCGAAATCGAGTAACTTCACCTGTCCCGCATCGGTTACCAAAATGTTCGATGGCTTCAAATCCAGATGTACGATCAGTTGACGATGGGCACCTTCAACGGCCCGGCAGACATCGATCAAAAGCCGAATCCTTGCCTCAGTCGACAAAGTTTTTGTATCGCAGTATTGATCGAGCGGCTTCCCGTTAACGCGCTCCATTACAAGATAGGGTTGCTGCTCCTCCGACATTCCGGCATCAATCATCTTTGCAATCCCGGGATGATCCAGCTTCGATAGAATCTTCTGTTCCCGCCCAAACCGGCTCAGATGATCCTCGTCATTCAAGTGGGTCTGGATCAGCTTTAGCGCTACCTGCCGATCCCCAATCTCGGCGGCATAAACGATCCCCATCCCGCCTTGCCCAAGAATCCCAGTGATCTTGTAGGGCCCAATCCGGCCCGGCATTGAGGCCTTGAGTACGACATTCTCAATCGAAGTCGCATTCGGCTCATTCTCAAGCCCGGCAATCAGACCCAGCACTTCTACCCGAAGGGATTCATCTGGCTCGAGCTGAACCAGAAAAGTCTCCCGCTCGGATGCCGGCAGCATTTCGATTTGTTCGGTAAGTTCCTGTACGCGCTGCCAGCGCCGCTGAGCCGTCATAATGTCTATGGCGTTTTCTCCGGCGATTTCCCTTCAGTCAATCGCTGATAAAGCCAGGCTCTCGCAACCCGGATCTTTCGTTCTACCGAAGACTTGGACACCGCAAAGAGTTCTGCCGTCTCCTCGGAGGTGCATCCCAGCAGAAATCGCACCTCGAACATTTGCGCTTGCTCTGCGTCCAGCTTTTCCAACTCCTGTAATGCCCGGTCCAGATCGAGCATCTGCGGGCCGCCTGCATCCACCCAGGGGATCTCATCATGCAGCGGCACCACAATGGACTCGCCTCCTCGCTTCTCCGCGTGATGACTCCTCGCGTGATCGATCAATGCTAGCCGCATCAGCCGGGCCGACAAGGCATAGAAATGCCGTCGATTCTCAAATTGAGCGGACTTCCTGGCAATCAGCTTCAGGAAAAGCTCATTCACCAGTCCCGTAGCGCCAAGCGTGTGGCCTTGCCTCTCACGCCTCAAGAAAGAGCGGGCCAGAGCCCGCAACTGCGGGTAAACCAGCGGTGCCAGACGATCCAGAGCACTCGCATCTCCGCGGCTCCAGTCTTCCAGATACATCGTGATCTCGTGGTCCATCTAGTTCAACTTCCATTCTTCACCCTCAAACCTCGCATCGAGACTTCCCCAAGTACCAAATTTTGTCGCCATCTGTCCTCCATCTACGAAGACTGAAGTCCCAGTCACATAGCTCGCCATTCCCGACGCCAGGAAAACAATGGTCTGAGCTACCTCCACTGGCTTGCCACCTCGACCCAACGGCACTGCTCCGAAGTAAGGCTTGATCAGGCTCTCATCGGCAAAAGCTCCCTCGGTTAGTCTCGTCCGAATGAGTCCCGGGCAAACAGCGTTCACGCGAATTCCGTAAGGCCCAAGTTCATTGGCCGCCGTGTGCAGGATCCCCATCAACCCGGCCTTACTCGCGTTGTATGAAATCAAATCAGCCTCGCCATCAAATGAATTCGTCGAAGCCGTAATCACAATCGACCCGCGCCGCCTCTGTTTCATTCGAATTGCAAGTTCTTTGAGTTGAAAGAACACCCCACTCAAATTGGTGTCCATCGTCGCCTGCCAGCATTCCCTCGTAGTCTCTTCCAGCTTTTGAGGTCTGCAGATTCCAGCATTCAAAATAGCGACTTCCACCTCGCCAATCCGATCCAGCGCCTTGGCAAATGCTTCGTCCTCTCGCAGATCAACGACTAGCGACTCAATACCTGATTCTGAAACGGCTTCACGGTCCAGTACCCAGACGTTGGCCCCAGAATCCCGCAACAATCGCGCGGTCTCAAGTCCTATGCCACCAGCACCGCCAGTGACTACACAATTCATTTGATCGAAACGAATCTCCATTGGTGCTTAGTCTATCGCCATGCTAAATTGCCAACAGAATGCCACTCGTCCTCTCCCGTCGATCTGCCCTCGCCATGTTCGCTCAGAGTTACCTCTCCTCGCCGCGTCGCGCCCTTACCGCTCCAGAACTCCTCGACGCTCCCGATGAGTGGATTGCACGCTCGCTCTCCTGGGTCGAAGACATGTTGGCGAAGCAACCTCAATACAAGTTCAGCGCCGGCAAGCTGACCACTCCTGAAGCAGCTCTCCACCGCGCTGCCCTGATCCGGCTCGACGACATCCTCCACATCGATTCGGCTCCGGACAAGCCCCTCATCCACGATTGGTATCGCAACAGGATGCTTGCCACCGCCAAACGCATTGCAACCACCAAAGCCACCATTACGAAGCTCTACGACCATGGCTGGTTCGTGCAAGCCCCCAGCACTCGATTCGCCATCGACATGGTCGGCGGTGCCCCTCGTAACGCCAAATTCCAGATGTCCGAAGAGGCACTCGACCTCTTTGTGAAATCTGCCGACGCTCTCTTCATCAGCCACTGGCACAGCGACCACGCAGACCCCGTTGTCGCCCGCAAGTTCCTTGCCCAAAACAAACCGGTCGTCGCCCCGGCCGATGTCTTCCGCGAAGAACCAGACCTTCAAAAACGTTTGACCGTTCCCGAGCGCAGCCTCACCAAATCGAGCACCTTCGGCAAACTGTCAGTCATCGCATTCCCCGGTCACCAGGGCAAGGACGTCGTCAACAACTGCTACCTTTTTCGCACTGCTGAAGGCCTCACCATCCAGCACACCGGCGATCAATCGAACGACGACGACTTCGCCTGGATCGACCAGATTTACAAGAGCCATCGCGTCGACATCTTCCTACCCAATTGCTGGACCCCGCAGCCTCTTCGCTATTGCTCTGGAGTCAAGCCGAAGCTCATTCTCCCGGGTCATGAAAACGAGATGGCCCACACCGTTCCGCACCGCGAAGACTGGACCCAGACCTTCACTCGTTTTGAAGGCTGCGAAGGCCTGATGCTGCCTCTATGCTGGGGCGAAGAAGTGATCTACACGCCTTGATTCGGATAGGCGATCCGGTGCAACTGGTCCACGGCAGGACGCTCAATCAGCAGCTTGGCCCCATCCACCCACTCCACCTCAAGCCTCTCGACAACACTTGAGGCCCCAAGCCCAAAGTGGGCGACAGCCTCCTGCTGGCAAAGGTATCCACTGCCGCAGTCGATGACGCGGATCTGACTTCTTCCCTCTGAAACGATCCTCACAACGGCTCCCCGCGCAGGAGCGCCCGGTCCTGTTCGTGGTGAGACCCGGAGCCAGTGATTCCCGTTCGCCCGAACTCCGTACATGCTAAGTGGCTGCGGCATGGATTCTCCGTGTCCGAGCATCAGCTCCAGCATGCCGTCACCGTTCCAATCCCCGACTACTGCCCCCACGCCATATCCATCCAACTCCTCGGCCTCACCGCAATCGATCTTCCGCCAGTCTTCATCACGCCAGGCAAAGAGCCGGTTTCGCTGCCCATGGCAATGCACAAAGATCTCCTCGTACCCGTCGTTGTCGAAATCGGCAACGACTACGCTGCGAGCGTCTGCGTGCTCGCTGAAGGCCTCGATCTCCGAATCTCGAAAGATGGACTGCAAACCTTGCACAAAGAAGCGCTGCGGGCCTCGTGCGGTCGCGCAAACGATATCGAAAAGGCCGTCTGCATTGGCATCGATCAATGCGAGGCCTCGGCCTTTCCCTTCGATGTCGGCCAGTCCATGCAACACGGCACGTTCCTCAAACTGACCCTTTGCATTCGGTACGAAGAGCATGTTCGCGATCCCCTCGTTACCTGCGTAGATCTGCAGCCCTTGGCCTAGGATTGGCCCTGCCACCAGACTCCTCCCGCCAGCGATTCTTGCCAGCCCCAACACCGCACCTGCTTCTTCGATTCGGTCTTGCCCCATCACTTCGTAGTAGCGAAACGGCCCACCCTCATGCGCAACCAAAAAGCCAAATCGACCCATGCCAAACCGGTCGAGCGCAAGCACGGATTGACTCGATTGCCCTCGCTCCTTACGGCCTCCGAGCAGGTCCATCCACTCGCCACGTCGCCAGGCAAAGAGCCTGTCGCCATATGCTTCACCATTCGCTAGATAGAGCTCCTCGCGGCCATCGCCATCGGCATCGCCGGCAGCCACACCCATCGTTGTCGCCAGATGATCCGTTAGCGGTTCAATACCGATGTCGAAGAAGGCATCCCCACCCCATTTGAGAACCAGGTTTCTCCCGCCGTTAGCTCCGGCATAACATTCATCCACTCCATCACCATCGAGGTCGACGACGCACATCCCGGTGTACAACTGCGATGGGTTGTCCATCAACAATCGAGTCAACGACTCAAACATAGGCTAAGCAGAGACAGCCGGGTTGTAGGACAACATCCGCAAACACGATTCGCAATTGAAGAGCTTGTCAGGGAATTGACGGATCTGCTGCATCAGGGCGGGCCTGATATTCATC
>CAZZGS010000089.1:0-3901 GCA_964653845.1 uncultured Bryobacter sp. | reverse complement strand
ATGCAAGCCGCGCACATGGCTTCGGTGCATTCAGCCACCACCACACCATCCTTGTGCTTACGGCGCAAGCGCTCGTACTGCTCCAGCAGTTTCGGCGGCGTATCTTTGCTCAATTGCTGGCGCTCACGGTAGATTTTGACGCCCTTTTTGCGATCCACATCGCTCAGCGCCTTGGCTTCTTCCTTGCGCCGCTCTACTGCGATTCGCTCTTCAGCCAGAGCCACTTCTGCCTTTTGGACGGTTGAGGCCAATGTTTCGCCCTCTTCGAGCAACAGCATCGAAGCCGCTTCGTTCCTCGTCGTCTCGATTTCGCAGAAGGCAATCTCATGCTGAAAAGCGGTGAGCTGTTCTTGCGTCGTCGCCTGCATCACTTGCTTCTTCAGTTTTGCGATCTTCTCGACGAAATCGGCATTCGCTCCGCTGAGGCGCCGAATTTCGGTCTGATTTGAAGCTAAAGCCGCCTGATCGGCTTCAAGACGGCGTTCGTGAGCTTCGAGTTGCTTCTCTAGTTCAGCGATTTTCTTAGGGAGTCCGCGAATCTCTGCCTCAAGTTGAGAGAGTTGACGGTCCATCCGTTGTATTTGTAGTGCGAGTTGAACTTCCTGAGCCATGGAGTAGCTACAACTTACCACGCAAGAAGGGCAAACGGCGTTTTAATGGTCCGGCCATCGCATCCGTGGCCATGGTTAATTCATCCACTCCAAGCGCTCTAGCTGCAAAATAAAACACAATTGCCCCTGCTGGAATGGCTGCTCCAAGCTGCGCCAGAAAGGGCATGCCGCTCATAGCTCGCACGATTAGCCATACAACGATCCCCATCGCAAGTGTGGCAGCCAGGGCCTTCGAGAGGCTAGTCCAAAGCAAGCGCCCATACAAGCCGCCCATGCGCTTCCGCATCAGCAGGAAGAGTGTCACAGCGCTGAACAGCGCGATCCCGGATGTCGATACCGCAAGGCCGGCATGGCCCAAATGGAAGACGTCAACCATTGTGCGTGCCAGCGCATAATTCACGATTACGCTGCCAAGTGAAACCAGCATCGGTGTACGCGAGTCCTTGAGAGCATAGAATGCCGGGCTCAGCACTTTGAGGGCAGAATAACCGGTAAGGCCGGCCGCAAAGCAAGAAAGTGCAAGGCCAGTCTGTTGCGTGTCGTAGGAATCAAACTTGCCTCCCTCATAAATTGCACCAATCATGGCTCGGCCAACCAGTACCAGGCCAGCAGAACTGGGAATTGTCAAAAGAAAAACCAGTCCTAGGGATCGAGACAAAGTGCGGCGGAATTCTTCCCAGTTTTCAGAGGCTGCGCTCCTCGAAACGGCCGGCAAAGTCGCACTTGCAATCGCTACCCCAAACAGGCCCAGAGGCAGTTGCATAAAGCGAAATGCATAATTCAACCAACTTACAGAACCATTGGGGCCTCGCACCGGATCGATCAACTCAGAGGCAATGTTGGAGTTCACCAGCACATTGATCTGGGTTGCCGCATTACCCAAAATGGCTGGCCCCATCATGATGAGGATGTGCCGCAAGCCCGGATCGGAAAAGTCAAAGGTTGGACGAAATACAAAACCTGCTTTGACCAGTGCCGGGATTTGAAATCCCAATTGCATGGCACCTCCGGCCAGCACTCCCCATGCCATTCCTTCAATCGAAGTAATGCCCAGGCGTGGCCCCAGCCACACACCTGCGATCAGTCCAACAATTACGCTGCCAATATTGAAGCAGGTCGAGGAGAGCGCCGGAATCGCAAACTGCCGCAACGCGTTTAGAATGCCCATTGCCTGCGCCGCCAGGGCCACTAGTAGCAGGAAGGGAAACATAATCGATGTGAGATGCGCAGCAAGAGCGGATTTGCCCGGCGTATTCCGAAAGCCAGGTGCCGCCAGATTTACTAACTGTGTGCTGTAGATGGCACCCACTGCACAAATCAGACCCACCACCAAAATCAGGGTAGTTGCTACAAGGTTGGCAAGACGCGCCGCATCTTCCCGGCCCTTATTGTGCAGACTCTCAGTAAATGCTGGAACAAATGCGCTCGATAGCGCTCCTTCGGCAAAAAGATCACGCGTCAGATTGGGAATCTGAAAGCCGATCCGAAAGGCATCGAAGGGCATCGTCGAGCCAAAAAGCCGGCTCATCACCATCTCGCGAACCAACCCGGATACTCGCGAGAGGGCAACCGCAAAACTCATGATCGAAGCGGATCTGACCACCCCTTTCGCAACCGTCGCAGAGGACTCTGCCGCACTTTGGTGTTCGGTTGGGCTCAGGCGCTTTCCGCTCCGTAAAGTTCAAAGAAATGGGCAAGCGTTTGAATGCCCAGATAGTAATGATCCAGCTTGTATTTTTCGTTCGGCGAATGCAGCCCGTCATCAGGCAGGCCAAATCCCATCAAAATCGTCGGGATTCCAAGATACTGGTGGAACTCACCCACAATCGGGATTGAACCTCCCGATCGAGTGAAGACGGTCTGTTTGCCCATCATGTCGGCGAAGGCTTTTGCCGCCACATCCATTGCCGGATGATTTGGATCCACCATCAAACCTGGGCCCTGCGACAGAATCTTCACGACACACTCAATGCCTTTTGGGGAATTGTCCGCGACAAATTTCCTGACGGCCTCAACCACCTTGGCTGGATTCTGATCGGGCACCAGGCGAAGCGATACTTTTGCCGTGGCCGTTGCCGGAATCACAGTTTTTGCCCCGGCGCCAGTGAAGCCTCCGGCAATGCCATGGACCTCAAGCGTTGGACGCGACCACACCCGTTCGAGGATGCTTCGGTCTGGCTCGCCCGTCAGCGTTGTTGAACCAACTTCATCCTTCAGCATCGCTGCCTCGGAGAAGGGAAGAGATTGCCACGAGGCCAACTCTGCCGAAGCCGGTTCCGCCACATCGTCATAGATACCAGGGATCAGGATTCGTCCATCTGCGTTCTTGGCCTTCGATAAAAGCTCGATCAATCCGAATACCGCGTTGGGCGCAGCCCCGCCGTAAAGGCCCGAATGCAAGTCCCGCGACGGCCCCTGAGCCACGATTTCCATATATACGAGTCCGCGCAGACCGATGCAAAGCGTAGGCAAGCCTTCTGCATACAAAGCCGTATCGCTCACCAGAGCCACATCCGCCTTAAGCTTCTCGCGGTGAGCTGGGACGTATTTCGAAATCGACTTGCCGCCAATTTCCTCTTCGCCCTCGATGATCACTTTCACGTTTACCGGCAGCTTGCCGCCAATCGCCATTAATCCTTCGAGCGCCTTGATGTGCATGTAAAACTGGCCCTTGTCATCGACCGAACCACGGGCATAAATGTTGCCATTGCGAACCGTAGGCTCAAACGGCGGGCTCACCCAAAGTTCAAGCGGATCCGGTGGCTGCACATCGTAGTGGCCGTAGCAAAGCACCGTGGGCTTGCCTTCGGCGTGAAGCCAGTCGGCGTAGATCAACGGGTGACCTTCGGTCTCGATGATTTCGACATTTTCAAGGCCTGCGCTACGCAGCTTGTCAGCCGTATATTCGGCGGCACGGCGTATGTCGCCGGCGTGCTCTGGAAGTGTCGAAACACTGGGAATCCGGATGAGTTCAAAAAGCTCGTCGAGCAGGCGTTGGCGGTTTTGGTCCACCCAGGTATTGACTTGTTGGGACATGCGGGAACTTTCAGTTTAGCCTTTGACCGCTGGTTGCGTTCTAATAGTGTCCGCATGCCCTTTTCGCGACGCCATTTTCTTAGCGGCCTGGTTGCCGCGCCAATGTTTGGACAGCCGGATCAACTGCCTGCCTGGTCACCAGGTACGCTTGAGATCCACCATCTCTCGACCGGTCGTGGCAACTGTACCTTTACGATTGCTCCGGACGGCAGCACGCTCATGATTGACGCCGGTGCGCAGATGCCCACCGCCGA
>CAZZGS010000088.1:0-11183 GCA_964653845.1 uncultured Bryobacter sp. | reverse complement strand
CGAACTGCGGCACCTGGACGAGGAGGCATTGTTCGCAGACATCGGCCTGGAGGGGATAAAAAGGTTCCATGCGGCCCAGATCTGCTTTGCGGATGAAAGCATTCGAAAGGGGACTAAGACCAAGGTCGCAGAAACGACGGTTTAGGGGCTCAGCGCAAAATCGGCAGGTATGCTGATTTGTATTCATTAAGCGGTAGCGGAATTCCGGGAACGGTTGATGAGGTCTTGTAAGGTGAGCCAGATTGCGGCGAGCCCTAGCGCGGCGAGCGGCATTAAAAATCCGTATCGCAGGCGGTGAAGCGCACCCACGTTGGGCACAACGTATGCACATAGGGTGAGAACCGGAAAACAGAATCCGCAGATCATCCAATATTCAATACGTCGCCTCCAACGCCAAGTGGCGAGGGGTAAGCCTAGCAAGAAAAGCGGGTATAGAACCAGCATTTCGATGCCGGAAACTCGTCGCATGGCCGTGCCTCCCGGACTCGATCCCTGGGCAAACCAGTGTTCCGGAAACGGCGCGCCCAACCCAATTTGGAGGGCTCGAGGGAAATACTCGATAACCTGCAGTGCGCTGGTGAATCCGACGTCGGCGTCAATCTTGCTTCCTGCGGTCGCATACGTAGCGCCGCTCCAGCCGTAGCGAGCAATAGCAATACGCATGAAAGTGCGATCCAGCAGGTCTGGAAGGTATCGATTGCGCTCCCAATGTTTTACTACAAGGTGAACGGAATCCGTTGTTGATTGGCCGCTTCGCGGCAATTCGACATTTCCACCCCAAACGCGCTCTGAGGTTGCACTGTTCTGCGGTACAAAAAGGCCTGCGGAAACGGTAAAAGCGATAGTGATTGCAACTGCAGCAATTCGCCCGGTTGATATAATGCCAGCCCACCACCCGCGAAGAAGTGGCGGCGTGATCATAAGCGCGATGATTGTGGTGGCAACTCTTACCAATTCAAGCCCATAAAACCTTGCAATGCCGATGCAAATCAGCCCACTGAACACGATCATGATCGCGATTCCCATATCTTGCGGCCGTGAATTTCGTTTAGCAGCTCGGACCAAGGCAATCAGTCCGAGAAGAACACCCAACATTCCTGCAAAATAGGTACTGTCTTTTTGAATTTGGCTCACCCAGTTCATTGCAGATGGAAAGAAAACGTAAAGTGCACCGCCGGCGAACGCTATGTTCGCCTTTCCACTCAATATCTGAATTAGGCGCATTACAATCACGCCACCCACAGCATGAAATGCTGCGTTGAATGGAATTAACGCCCAGGGCTCTGGGTATATGAATGCGTAAATCGCGCTCGCAAGTCCGGCTCCAGATTGCCCATCCGGCAAAACTTCCCACGCTGACCATCCCTCATCCGTTATGCGTGAAGCCATTCGCGCCGCGATGGAGTGCAGGCTGGGATAATCTCCCCCGGCGAGAAGTCCATGGCCGGCATGAATTCCCGGAAGAACATGGGGTAGAAGGAGAAACTGTATTGTAACGGACGCCAACATGCTGTAGAGCATGAAAACCAGTCCAGCACAGAACAGAGGATGCCGCTGTACGGCTTGAATGCTGCCAGACCAACTCATCCGGGTGAACTCGATAAGACAAAAATGTGAGAGGAATTTCACACCTTCATTTTATCAGTTGTCTTCGCGATGCTCCCTTGTTTTTGGAAGGCATTAAGCCGGCGCCCATCGCCTCACGCAGCTCTCAGGGACGTTCGCGCTTTAGAATGGAACATGCTCCTCGTTCGATCGTCGGTGTTATCCAGAAGATTGAGACAGCCAATGATTCAGAAAATAAAAAACCACATCTTTCATCATCCGTTTCAATCTTTCTTCTGGATGAGTTTTTGCTTTACTGCAGGTGCGGCGCTTTTCATTCAAATCGTATTGCTACCGCACCTTATACCTCGCTTGCACGCTGGCCACGGTTTGCTGGTCGGCGGAGATTGGGTGGGATTTCATGAAATGGCAGTTAGCCAGGCCCAGGCGATATCGCAACATGGTTGGGGAAGATGGAAGTTGCGGCCTGCCGGGCATGCACAAGTCGGGGTCGCGTCAGTTTTCTATACTATTCTTGTCGCGGAACCATGGGTCCTGATACCGCTAAACGCCTGCCTGCATGCCGTGGCAACGGTTTTGCTTGCCCGCATGCTATGGATGATTACCGGACATCGTTCAATATCAATAGTGGCGGCGTTGCCGTTTCTTCTTTATCCGACGTCCGCCGCGTGGTATTCGCAGCTCCACAAAGAAGGCTATTTTATAGCCGGATACTTCTTGTGCCTGTTTGGATGGATGCGCATCGCTCAACTCAGGGGGGCGCACTTGCCTCGTGGCTTCTTGCTCGCGTCCATTCTTGTCATCCTTGCGGGTACATTGACTGTCGGGTTGGTTCGGGATTTTGGCGTGAAGCTAGTCGCCGTAATGGGCTTCTTCTTCGCAGTAATCCTGACTATCAGACTATTGGTAACACACACGAAGACGCTGAACTGGAACACGGCTCTGACGATTCTTCTATTTTTGGCGATCCCGTCGGCCACCAAAGAGTACTCAAGCAACCACTATTTTGATGCGGCACAGATCACATCTCAAATTACGCTACAGCCCTCCGCCGGCTTGCATGATGTGCAATTGGCGCCCCTGTCTTCGATTTGGACCAACTCTCTGGGGCTTCCTGGACAAATTGATGCACAGTTCGCGGCGATTTCACAAATTCGACGCGACTACATTGGCAGTGGCTCCGGACGGGGGGCGACTGCGGTTGATTCTGATGTGCGATTTGCCGATGTCACAGACTTCCTCGAATATCTCCCAAGAGCCATTCAGATAGGGCTGCTTGCTCCGTTTCCCCAGGATTGGGTCGTCGATGGAAGCCTTCCATCTTCGGCAGCGATGCGCAAAGTTACGGGGGCTGAAATGTTGATCGCATACGTGGCGTATTGTTTCATCCCGTATATTCTTTGGCGGCAACGTCGGAATCTGAGTATGTGGATGTTTTTTCAAATCAATATTTTATTCGTGTTGTTATATACTTATACCGTTCCGAATGTGGGAACACTTTACCGAATGCGCTACGGTTTTTTCATGGCGGTGGTCGCATTAGGGGTCGCTGGTGCAGTTTTTGCCGTTCAAGATTTCTTGCTTGCCAAGCGAGCAGATAAATTTAAGTAGGCATAGCATGAAATTTTTTGCGTGACACTGCCCCGACATGTAAAAACGTGTCGTGTGATGGTCTGGCACTGGTTTTAGCTGATGCACAAGATTTATATTTTGTTTCACAGAAACAGATGAATCAAATCTACCCAATAAATATGAAAAACGGGCGCGTTGGATCAATGGAATGATTTGGCTGTTGCGCGCTTTGGCAGTAGCGGGTGTCGGTTTGATATCCCTGGCAGTTTGGGAACAGCCGAGAATGGCCGACGACTGGTACCTTGCGTGGCAGCTCGCGGATGCTGGCTCGCTATACCGTTTCGTATCTGAGCTGTACTTCGGGTGGGGCGGGCGGATACTTCCGTTTGTGCTGGCAGGCCTCGCGCTTTCGAGCGAAGCGGCAACTCACACTTTCAAGCTGTTGACGGTTCCCTGTTTTATGTGGCTGGCAGCGTGCGCCTACTATTTGGCGAACGGAACAGTTCCCCGTATTGGTCGAGACTTCCTACTTGTGGCAGCGGTGCTCTGGTTGGGAGTTCCGGCGGCCAGCGAAACAATAGTTCAAACGACGGGAGCGGCAGCATACATGTGGCCAACTGCGGCCGGCCTAAGCATGCTGTGTTTTTTCCGTTGGGCGCGAGACCGGGCATTCTTGATTGAAACGAACGGGTGCGGATGGCTTGTGAGTGTGGTTAGCTGCTTTGCTGGAATAGTTGTGGGTACCGGCAACGAGCAGCTTGTGGCAGGCATGATCACGGTCTTGGCGGGTTGGGTGTGGATGCTTTGGCGGCGTGGACGGCTCCGCTACCTTGGGTCCGAGGCTTGGTGGGGAGGGCTTGGGTTGATTGTTGGAGCGTTGGTTTTGATCGGAGCGCCTGGCAACTACATTCGGTTGAGCGCACCTGAAGGAGCCGGCGGAATTTTCCCGATGATGATTCAATTTTCGATGTATCTGGGAGGTGCGTATTTTGGATTGGGAACTGGCGATGCGGGGCGGGCCCTTTGGTTGGGGGTGGTTGTAATTGCTCTGAGCGGAGCATTGACCCTTGTAGACGATAGACGTAAGGACGTGGCAATCTGGGTCGCTGCCGGGTTTGCGTCCCTTGTCCCAATGATGCCACTCGTGAGTTTTGCGTCTCCTCGAACAACTTTCCTTACAGCAATTTTCCTGATCATTGCGGTGACTGCGGCTTTCCCGAGAAAGTCTGAAATTGGAGGCGCCACCTTAGGCGCCACCAATTTTTTGCTGGCATTTGCGTTGGCAGCGCTGGTGGCAATTGACGGCTTTGTAGGTTGGGTCGCAAATCGCGCATTGGCAGCGGAGATGACTGCGCGCCTTTCCATTATTCGGACTGCGGCAGCAGCGGGACACAAAACAGGGCCCATACCACAGTCGGCCACTATTCCCTCACGATTGACGGTCATCCTGAATCCGCTACACGATCAGGACTTCGGCACAAAACTGGCAGGGCGCTATGGAATGACACGCGAACGCAACGATGGGTCCCCAGGCGCGCCGCAGCCGCATAGCGTCAATTCCTTGAAATCGTTGAAAAACAGCTTCTCGCGTCGTTAGCGAGCGGCGTGTGCAGCGCTTTGTCAAATCTATGACGACAAGACTCAACTCGGTTCTCGAGCCCCATTCGTGCCATGCCCCCTCTAATGGCGCGATCGGGTTGGTCCCGGCGTGCGTGACTGGGTGATGTCTCCCAATTTTGGTCGCATACCCGGAATGCAAGCATAATGTGAGGGTCAAAATTTGAACGAACGTGATTGGTCATGAAACCCGGGAATAAGCTTACCGCGGAGCAATTTCGTGAAGCGCGCAAGAGGCTGCTTCAAATGCACTTTGATAGCGGTGTCGGGCATATCGGGGGCAATTTGTCGGCCTTGGACGTTTTGTTGATCGTATTCCACGAATATCTTGGCTTTGAAGACAAATTTATTTTGTCGAAAGGGCATGCCGCCGGGGCGCTCTATACAACGTTGTGGAGTATTGGGCGCATAAGCGACGCGGACTTAAGGCTTTTTCATAGAGACAATACTTTGCTGGCGGGTCATCCACCGGCCAAAGGAATTGCGGACATACCGTTTGCGACCGGCAGTTTGGGGCACGGCTTCTCTCTCGCGGCCGGCACGGCGCTTGCCTTTCGGCTGAAGCACAGTAGTGCGCGAGTAATCTGCCTGACCTCGGATGGTGAATGGCAGGAGGGCTCGACATGGGAAGCGCTGATCTTCGCGATTCACCAGCGGCTCTCAAACCTCACGGTGTTTATCGACCACAACAATTTACAGGGATTCGGTTCCACTTCTGATGTGGCTTCCATGTCGCCGCTGTGGGATCGGTTGCGAGGCTTCGATGTTGAACTGTTGGTCATCGATGGTCACGATCCTGATGCGATACGCGACTCCCTCGCACACGATACGCAGCAATTGCGGGTCATAGTCCTGCGCACCATAAAAGGGCGAGGTGTAAGCTTCATGGAAAATCGCATGGAGTGGCATTACCTCCCGCTTTCGGAGGACCAATTTCAGCGAGCTGTTGCTGAAATCGATGCATCATGAGAAAGCAATTATGCGATGCATTGGTGGGGCGGGCAGCCCGGTCGGATATGGTTTTTCTGACGGGCGATCTGGGTTTCATGGCGTTGGAACCCCTGCAGCAGATTCTGGGGCAGCGCTTTATCAACGCCGGGGTGGCCGAACAGAATATGATGTCAGTGGCCGCGGGGCTTGCCGCTCAAGACCTAGATGTCTGGGTATACAGTATCGCGCCGTTTTGTTACGCGCGTCCATTCGAGCAGATTAGGAATGACATTGCTTTTCACGACCTGCCGGTCAAACTGATCGGCAATGGTGGCGGCTACGGGTACGGAGTCATGGGGCCCACCCATCATGCGATAGAGGATTATGGTGTGCTCCTGTCGCTGCCCAATATGTCCGTTTTCATCCCAACATTCGACCAGGATATGGATGCCGTGATAGCTCGCACAGGAGCGTCACGCCACCCTGTTTATCTACGTATGGGGCGTGGCGAACCGCCTAAAGGTTACGCTGTGCCCGTGTACGCGCCATGGCGGCAATTGACCGAGGGTGATGGTCCCGTCGTAATCGTCGTCGGCCCACTGGCGGGTACCTACATTGAAACTTTTGAGCGCATGCCTCAAGAATTCCGTCCCAATCTCTGGGTGGTTGCCGAACTTCCTCTTGAACTTAATCCTTTGCCGACCAATCTGATCGCACAGAGCGAACAGGCTTCTGGACTATGCGTTATCGAGGAGCACGTGCGCCATGGAGGTTTCGCCTCGGACCTGTTGCTGCATTTTGCAGAGAGAGGCATCACGGTTCGCAACTTCCGCCATCTCTATGCTCGTGCGCACCACTTCGATCGATATGGCTCGCAGTCCTATTTGCGCAAAGCTTCGGGGCTCGATGTCGATAGCTTGCTTGTCGCGCTTGGGGGTATCTGAGGTGCGCTATGACTGACTTTGACGCCTATATCCGCGCGTTGCGCGGCCCCATTTTGGTTACGGGGGCATCGGGTTTTGTCGGGGCTAATTTGTTCAGGATGCTGGTGCCGTTTCGCGATGATGTCTACGCGGTCGTTCAACGCGACAAAAATTGGCGACTGGCAGGGACCGCCGCAGAACGGGTAATCGCCGTCGATATCAACGATTCCGCCGCGACCAGGAATCTTGTACGCAGCATTGGTCCGCAGACCGTATTCGATTGTGTGGCTTACGGCGGCTATTCGTTTGAGGAGGACGCCGGTCTTATCTATCAGACGAATTTTCAGTCGATCACCAGTTTTGTCCGCCTGCTCGAAGATATCCCATTTTCGGCGTATGTCCATGCGGGCAGTTCGTCCGAATATGGCAACAACTGCGCCGGTCCCTCAGAGGACGGCGTATGCGAACCAAACAGCCACTACGCAGTGTCCAAGCTTGCTGCCGCAAATTTTCTGAATTTCATGGGGAAGCAACGTGGCTTTCCCTGCGTCAACCTTCGTCTCTTTTCAGTGTATGGCCCCCTGGAAGACACGTCACGATTGTTTCCCAATCTGTTGAGGCAGGCGTTGGCGGGGAGACTTCCGCCGTTTGTTGACCCTCGAACATCTCGCGATTTTGTACATGTCGACGACGTATGCGCCGCCTTTATCCTTGCCGCGGCAAAGTTGCATCCAGGTATGTACGGCGAAAGCTTCAACATCGGAACGGGTAAGAAGACCACTATCGCAGAACTTGCCGAAATCACAAGATTTTTGTTCGACGTAAAGGACGAACCCCAGTTCGGGATGATGCGGGGAAGGGCATGGGATCTTCCCGACTGGTACGCTAATCCGCGAAAGGCTTTGGAGCAACTGGACTGGCAACCGCGTATCGGTCTCGAAGAGGGACTGCGGTCAATGGCGAGATGGATTGCGCAGCTATCGGATATCGATATGGTCAAAGCGTCAAAGAAGGATACTGACGCGCGCAAACGAAGTGTTTCTGCGATTGTCGCTTGCTATAAAGACGCTCAGGCAATCCCGATTATGTATCAGCGCCTGACCAATACCTTTTGCAAGCTCGGAATCGATTATGAAATAATTTTTGTTAATGATTGTAGTCCCGACGATAGTGCACGGGTGATCTGCGAGATCAGCAGTAAAGACCCGCGGGTGATAGGAATCTCCCACTCGCGCAATTTTGGCTCACAGATGGCATTCAGAAGCGGCATGGAGCTCTCAACAAAGGACGGCGTGGTTCTGCTTGATGGTGATTTACAGGATCCTCCCGAGCTTATCGAAACGTACTATTACAAGTGGGAGGAGGGATACGACGTGGTCTATGGCCGTCGCGTAAAGCGCGAAATGCCTTGGTATTGGGGGCTGATGTACAAGCTTTTTTACCGTGTTTTTGCGATGTTCAGCTACGTCAAAATGCCTCTCGATGCGGGTGACTTTTCACTGATGGATCGCCGGGTTGTCGGTTGGCTTCTCAACTGTCCCGAGCGCGATCTTTTTGTGCGTGGCCTTCGCGCCTATGTGGGTTTCAGGCAAGTGGGTGTTGACTACATACGGCCGGCCCGTATGTTCGGACATTCGACAAACAGTTTCATCAGGAATATAGATTGGGCGAAAAAGGGCATATTCTCCTTTAGCAACACACCGCTTACGATGCTGACGGTCGCTGGCGTTGTTTCGCTTGGGTTGTCCACGCTGATCGCAGTCACCGTCGCACTTTTGCGGCTGTTCATACCGGACATTGCACCACGTGGCGTCACGACCCTGTTGATAACGATCCTGATGTTCGGTTCGTTCAATATCTTCGCTATCGGTTTGGTGGGGGAGTATGTTGCCAAAATTATGGCGGAGGTCAAGGGTCGCCCCCGCCTGATCCGAAGCGGCCTTATTCGCAACGGCGAACTTACCGAACTCCTGCCGGACGGCAAGGCGCGCTGAACGCCGCATCCTCGGCCCATGCGCTGTTCTAAATCAAGGACTGATTGTGTCTGAAGCGTTCCAGCCTGTTGCGGTCCGACCGCCAGAAGAGAATCGACTGCTTTTCTGGGTGAGGTGCTTGGTCGATCTTCAATTGCTGACCATTTATCGCTTTCTGCGGCGCCCGTTGGGGGCTTGCCGCGGGAGGGTGCTTGATGTTGGGGCGGGCGAGGCGCCTTGGCGAAACCTGATGGGGAGCGGAGTCGAGTACGAGGGTGTAGACGTCGCCTTATCAGGCGAATTTGGAATGCGTCGAAGAGCCGGGATTACCTACTACGACGGCGGAATGCTTCCATATGCCGACGCCAGTTTCAATCATGTGCTTTGTACCGAGGTATTGGAGCATGTCCCCGATTCGGCAGCTTTTATTGCTGATATTTATAGAGTTTTGTTACCCGGCGGGACGTTGATTTTGACGGTACCCTGGTCTGCCCGTCTGCATTATTTGCCGCACGACTATGCGCGATACACCCGCTTTGGTCTGGTGTGCTTGCTCGAACGTATCGGTTTCTCGGACATCACCATTGAAGAGCGTGGCACTGACATATCCGTGATTGCCAACAAATTACTTGTTCTGGAGATGCGCCTCCTGCGCCCCGCTCGGCGGTGGGATGTTCTCTGGACGTGGGGGGCAGCCGCAATTTTGACGCCTTTCACCGTAGCATTTCTTTGCGTCGCACAAATTGCGTTGTTGTCAGGCTCAGGCTCAAAGGATGATCCGCTTGGTTATGGCGTCATTGGCATTAAGGCCTGACCGACAATGAGTGCGCCGAGAGTATGTCCCGTTTGTCACGCGAGCGCCGATAAGGCCAGCTTGTTTCTCGAGAAAAACATCGATATTGCCAAGCTGTCCGGGTTCAGCTTTTCGTCGCGCAAGGAACCCGAATATATGTGCCATCGCCTTGTATTGTGCACTGCTTGCGATCTCGTTTACGTCGATCAACCGCCGGACCAGACTGAACTTGCACACGCCTACCATCTCGCAGAATATGACAGCTCGGAAGAGGCCAATGATGCGGCCCAGTCGTATTTGGCAGCGATTCAACCGACACTTGAATCGCTTGCGCGACGTGAGCGCGCACTGGAAATTGGGACGGGTACCGGCATTTTTCTCGAGCTTCTGGCTCGGGAAGGCTTCACTGACCTAATTGGTGTGGAGCCTTCATCTAATGCAATCGCGGCCGCTCCTGAACATCGGCGGGCGTGGATACGCGAGGGCATGTTCGAGGAAAAAGACTTCTCCCCTAACTCCTTCGATCTCATCTGCTGCTTTATGACCATGGAGCACGTTCGCGATCCTGATGTCGTTGCTCAGGCTGCATTTCGGCTCCTGCGCACCGGAGGAGCGTTCGTTACGGTCACGCATAATTATCGTGGACTGGTCAATCGGATTATGGGTAGACGTTCCCCGATCATTGACATTGAGCACTTGCAATTGTTTTCCGAGAGTAGTGTGCGCTGTCTGTTCGACAGGGCGGGGTTCTCCGGGATTACATCCGGCGCTTTTAGCAATACGTACTCCATTCGCTATTGGGTTCGTTTGCTACCCCTGCCGCGCGTATTGAAATCCGCCCTTTCTGGAGTGTTGGCTGCGCTGGCGCTCGATGACCTGAAGCTAAGCGTAAGCGTAGGGAATCTCATTACAGCCGGGTTTAAGCGTGCCTGACCCGTTTCGTCACAATCGATTCATGCGCTTTCTGGTGGCCGGAGGCCTCAATACAATTTTCGGTTTTGCGGTTTACACTGGCACCATACTTCTCGGTGCCCCGGTGTGGCTTGCACTGCTTGGTGGAATGCTTGCGGGAACAGCCTTCAATTTCATCACCACCGGAGGGTATGTGTTTCGTGAGCTTTCGCGAGCACGTTTTCCGCGCTTTGTTGTTGCTTACCTGTTTGTCTACGCAGTCAACCTTGGTTTGATCGAAATAATTTTGCTCTGGCTAAATGACAAAC
Organism: uncultured Bryobacter sp.; assembly: GCA_964653845.1. Taxonomy (GTDB): domain Bacteria; phylum Acidobacteriota; class Terriglobia; order Bryobacterales; family Bryobacteraceae; genus Bryobacter. The sequence continues at coordinate 589 of CAZZGS010000088.1, read as the reverse complement.
TGTTATCGCAGGCCGTGGTTACGATACCGATGGCATTGCTCGCTTACTTTGTTATGGCAAGGTTTGTATTTTTTTCCGGACGCTGATCTTCCCCTAGAAACTCGTCTTCCAGGCCTGATGAACAGGCGGCGCCTCACGGCTGGCTACTCCGTGCTGGCTTCGCTGCGACGCAAGGCAACCGCGCACCAGTAGGGTGTCGTTTTCGAAAAGCGGACGTCGGTAAAACCTTCCGCCTGCAGCAATTCGCGAATTTGATCGCGCGAGAACCGCTTTTCAAGTCGGGTGCCGAAGCGGTCAAGCGCATCCGTTCGCATGGTGTAGAGGGATTTGTCGCGGTAATACGCAAGTGGCCATGAAGCGGGCAGCTTGCCGGCTTTTTCCAAGGCCAACGCGAATCTGGCCATTGACCAGTACACCACTAACGCGATCACCTGCGACACAACGAAGCGCAGGGCATGGGGCAACCTGGATATGACGATGCGCAGAAGATTTGAGGCCCGCCAGACCGCCCGAAACCACGCTGGACGGTTGTCGAATGCGTAGTAAAGATAGACGAGAAACGGAGCGTTAGGCTTGAGGGTACGGGCTA
>CAZZGS010000087.1:2780-11185 GCA_964653845.1 uncultured Bryobacter sp. | reverse complement strand
GGATTGGAACGTGGCATGGACATGGGCATGTGGAGGCAAATTAGTATTTTCCGGCACAAACGGCTGCATGCTATAACCAACAAGGCTTTCAGCGTTTCAGAGTTGGTGTACTTGAGTCAGTAACGTGTCAGTTGTGAGAAGAGATACAGAAGAAGAATTTTTCGAAGTGCCGGGCAAAGCGCCAGCGCTATTCCGCCCGGCCCGTGTCGTGGATGGGCATGCGCTTTACGTAGTCTTTTACGTGCCGTCTCCAGACAACGGTCAGCTTCAGCGATTCAGAAAACGCTGCAATTTGGCCGGATACACAAAGCGCCAGCAAAAGCAATTCGCTCAAGATTATGCCATCATGATTAACGACAAGTTGCGTCATGGATGGACTCCTTGGGATGACAATTCACGAACTTCCGGTGATGTGCCGCTTGGGATGCTTATAGATCTTTACCTGGATGGGAAGAGGCTGCGCATTAGAGATAGCTCGATGAAGACCATAACCAACCTGGTGGCGAGGATTCGAGAACTCCTGCAAGAGCGAGGTATGGATAAATGGCTTTGCAGTGCATTCACTCCTATTCACGCCCAACAGATCGCAGATCGTTTTTTATTGGGGCATACAATTTCACCTGTGCACTTCAACGCATGCATTAACCAGTGCCGGGCTGTTTTTTCTTATGCTATGGAACGTGGAGCAATAACTGCCAATCCTTTTGCCAAAATTCGAAAGTTGCCTGTTCGGGATAAAAATCGAAGGCTATTTGAACAGGACGAACTGGATCGATTAATGGCCCATACTAAGGAGACCATGCCATGGTATCATTTAGCTTGCCAGCTCACCTACCGTTGTTTTATCCGCCCACAAGAGCTTATCTGTCTTAAGGTGTCCGACGTTGACTTGCAGCAAGGCGTTGTAACAATTAAATCCGAACACGGCAAAACGGGAAAAAAGCGCCAGATAATACTCCCGTATTCTTTGTGGGATTTGACGAAAGAACTCGGGCTTGGGTCCGCTCCTGGTCATTATCACATCTTCAGCAGCCTCGATTATAGGCCCGGATTAAAGCGGAGCGGTGAAAATCGCCTTGGGCGCTACTTCAGCAGTTTTGTGCGCCCGGTATTGGGCTTTGACACTCATTTGGTGTTTTACAGCCTCAAGGATACCGGTATCACCCATTTTCTACAGCGAGGCGGTTCGATTGGGGATGCTCAGTATCAGGCTGGACATAGCAAAGCATCGATGACGGCTCAGTATGTTGGTACAAACAAGGCGACCATTGAGGCGCTTAGACGGTTATGAAGGGTAAACGGGACCAACCTGAAAACTAAAATAAATTCAAAAAACCCAAGCCTATGTCAAGCTTTGCAGAACTGAAGAATTCCTTCTATGCATCATTGTATGAGCGCATGAGCAGTCCTTTGATTGGGACCTACGTTTTGTCCTGGTTGGTCTGGAACTGGAAAGTTGTGTACGCACTTGTTAATCCAACCTATCCATATTTTGAAAAAGGAGGACTAACGTACATTAACACGCACCTCAATTTGCTTTGGCATTTCAACTCACACATTGTTCCGCTTTGCTCAACAGTGATTCTTGTTTTGGCCATTCCTCGCCTAAACAAATACGTATTCCAGTATACGGAGGGTATTGAAGCACAGAAACGTAATATCCGTCAAAATTTTGCCGACGAAAGTTTGCTAACCAAAGTTCAATTAGGTAAGTCTAGACAACAAACTGAGGCAATGGAACAACGAATAGCTGACATGGAGGAGAGATACAAAACCGAGAGTGAACACAATCAAAATGACATTGAAAGCCTGAGACTCAGGTTATCAAATGCAGAAAGCAAGTACTCTGGTGGATATAATACGGGTAGCAAGGAGGACATGGACGGGTACATTGGGATTTTAATTCTAATTTCTGAGGACTCTGATCAAGAGGCATTCTATAATGAAATAATTCTAGACTGTGGTAAAAACTTAGGGGTACGTAGTAGATATGCCGGAGAGAAAAGGAAATTGTTTGACCAGTTAATCGCAATCAATATCTTAATACCCTTTTCAGAGGGTATACCGTTAATCTTTAGTGTAATCGACCACAACGGACGATATGTACTATCTCCAATTGGGCAAACCCTCCATAAAATTGTAGGCATTCTTTTGAAAAATAAATTTGGAAATAAAAGATTCCCCTTTTAAACTAAGGCAAAAAGTAAAGGTTTAAAAAATATCGTATTCATCATCGCAATCCTGTTGAAATGTGGGAAACTCCTCAGTTATAGTTTAATTTTGGAGTTTTCCAAATTTTTACAGGAGTTGCCCGGTGAGTTACTCCGAGCTCTTTCTGCGCCTGTTGTGTTTTCGCAATTAGCAGGGTGCGTTAACCTTTCATTTGAAACGATTCCCATATCCCAAATTCGGGCTTCTATTTCCCGAAGCAACCCGGATCAGTCATTGATTCAATATTTTCACTGTTCCGGATATGCGCCCTATACCATCCTGCGGTGATCTTTTCCTGCCTTGGGCCATATACAAAATGACCCGTAAAAAATCTTCGCTTCGCTGCCACAAATAATACAATTCTTAGTCATCATTTGCTGTCATTTAGTCTACATCAAACTCTCAACGCACCTTCCCATAAGTCACCCCATAGCAGGAGGCGTTACTGTTTCATAAATCCTCCAACTAATAAGCTCTCCCGCCAGATATGCTTACGACTTTCCAATAGATCTTGCCGCAATCCAGGCATTGTGTGGCCATGTCCCATGTTTCATCTACTTTATCCGGAATTAACACCCTTTAAGGAGCGCTACAGTAGGGACAGTTCAAGTGTTTGATTCGATGAGCTTTTTCAGCAACAACAATTTTCTCAAAGTATAAAGGGTACTTCTAAAAACGGTCCAAGTCCACCTTTAAGGATTTTAGGCATCAGGGCCAACGTGACAGCGGGGATACTCTTTCTCATGGATGCTTCTTCAGCAGGGTGAATTTGTAGGTCTGGGCTTTGCGGACGGTAGGAATCTGGTCCAACTGGATCTCGCCTAAACGTTGGTACAGCTTGCCAATGCGGATGATGTTGCGCCGTAACAAATGGCGGTTGTACAAGCTCTTTCTTTCGTCCAACTGGATCTGGACTGCCGCCGTAAGCTCCGCAGTGGTCATGGGCTTGCCCGCTTCTTCCAGAACGCGCTTGATCATCAACGCCAAGCGCAGGCCGTAGTTCTGATGATTTTCTACGCTCATGGCACTAAAACTACTTCGAGAATTCCTTTAAAGGAAAATTTTGAGCGGTATACGCTTAATTTTGAGCTATGTTGCGCATCCACAATACACAAATCTCCGTCAACAAGGGATCCAGGGTAACCCTGCAGCTGGAGACTGGCCGCTTCCTGGGCAAGAATGCTGAATGGTTTCAGGTAACCATCCTTAGCCGCAACAAAGAGCTAGGAGAACACTACCAGTCGGTGCTTAAAGAAACCATTGAAGGCCGGGAAACCTGGAGGCAAACCAAATCTGGCTCATACACCTGCTTCCCAAGAAGCTTTGGGCAAAGCAGCGTGTTCATCAAGCCCATTCCTGCGCCTGGATCATCACCCATCACCACGGCTGAAAAGCCTGAGCCGGCCATGCCAGCAGAGCCCGAGCTAAGGCCGATACCAAAGGCTGCGCCTAAAGCAGATCCTGCGCACAAAAAAGCAGAGCAGCCCAAGAAATCACATACACCGGTTGCTGAGCCAAAACCAGCACCGCAAAAACCACCAGAGGAGAAAGAGAGTGAACCCTCTTGGTGGCAACCCTTTAATCCATTTTCTTAAACTCAACAAATGAAAAAGACCACAGCGCCCATTCAGCGCGAGACCAAAACAGCTCGGGTCAACAAATTACATGAGGCAGCGGCACCAAAAGCCAAGGGTGCTGCACCAAACAAACCCGATGCAAAAAAAGCGGAGGAAGAGCCTGTATTCAACAAGACGAGCTTGGTGGAAACACGCGAAGAAAAGCGAGAGACCTACCAGGTTATTGCCCAAGCAGAAACCGTTGAGGTGGCCATTAAGGTTGGCGATCACCTCTGGATTGTTAAAGCCATGCCGCCGAATCCGCACATTTTGCGGGTGCTCGATTTTGATTACCAGCGGACGCGCGAGTGAGCCTCTTTTCTTTCAGTTTGTAATGGGAGCCCCAGTCGATATGGCCGGGGTTTTTTATTAAATCAAGTCGCGCACTACGGATGCAATCATCTCAATCGATCTGGGTTGAACTTTCTCTTCAAAATTTGCATCGGCCACAATTCTATCCTCTGAAACACATCTGATGTGGTTACAAAGTGCGTAACTGGTCGTTCTCAGTAAGACGCCAGTTTTGGGGAGTTCAACTCCAAAATGACTGCTAACAGCCTTCCGTTTACTGGTTACCGGAACAATCCATACAAGTTTATAGTCTTTAAAATGCCGCAGCACAATACATGGTCGTGCCTCACCCTGTTCATGGCCTACAACTTTACCAAATTTGGCTGTTCGTTCGCCATGCCGTTTACGTTGATCCTCGGTAAGATTAGCATTATTGTTTTTGGTTGTCGCACCAAGGTCTATTTTCAGAACCGTGCCACGATCTATTTTTTTTTGACTCACTATGGTTTTGCAGGTTAACTATTCAGCAAATCTTCTAAGCCCAATTCCGCAAGAAACTGGTGCTCTTCTAAGCATTCATTTGCTACCTTATTACCTTCAAGGGTGTCTTCAAATTTGCCCCTTTCGGTAATCCCTAATTCTACGGATATGGCATAGCATGTTTGTGCCGCATTTGCAATTACGCGACAAAGCGCATCACGCTTTCTGGCTTTTATCTTAATGGCTTCGTTCGTGATGACCATGTAACACATCGATGCGTATTCAATCGTGAGAGACGTGTCAATAAGTTCAATTAATAAGCCCCCCATTAACTTTCGAGTGGCGTCTGGGCTCCTACTAATTAATGCCAGTAAATGTGCATGAAACTTATCCCTAGTATTGAGCACGTCTTGAAGCTCCAAAAAATGATTCCTGCTTACTTGTTCACGTCCAGTTTGTTTACGCTTCGCCTTTAAATCATTGGTTACCCTAACCATCGTTCGGATCGCAAAAAGAACATTTTGACGCATGGTGTAAAGCTCCGGCTCAATAGCCTGGTTCTCTATTAAAACCACTGACCTTTTTGAGTCTGGAATTGCACTGGATGAATCCTTCTGAGGATCGAGTTTTAAAAGGGATAATCTTGTGCTATAGCACAAATTCAATTCTTCAGATCCGACACTGAATCCTTTGAGGGGGTCGGTTTGTAGGTGCCTCTTAATATGCTCAATTAATCTATTTAATTCAGGGGGCATTCTTTCCCCTTTTACTGACTTAGCAGTATTTCTATTTAGGTGAGCAACTCTCAAAATAGCCCGGAACGGGTATATAGCTTCAGCAGTGTTCATAACGAACCTAAAATTTGTCGCATCCGGTTCGCTGATTCTGGAATCAGTCAATCATAGATGCGTAAGATCACATTTATAACGAAATACAGCGGCAATATGTTAAGCGGTCGGAGTACCAAAACCGAGTAAAGTAACTTTACCCTCCACCGCTTCACGTGGATTTGCCTACTTAAAGGGCGCGTGGTTCAATGGGTATTTTAAGCCCATTTTGTGCTCGTGGACGTAGCACACCTTTGCTACGAAGTTACGTTAGCTATGGACTTAAATCCAACATTTTTGGCTTTTTACAAACAAATGTGTTCAGTATTAGAGCATAGATATTCGCTTATTGTTCACTTTGTACACTATTATTTAGCAACAATTTTTTATTCGGTATTTCTAAACCCTTGATAATTAATTAAAAAGTCATGAGCAAAAACTCTAAGTGGATTCTGGCAATTGCAGCCGTCTTATTCGTGGTTGGCATGGCCGCTGTTTATGAAGATTCAAAAGCAGATGCGCCAATCGTTGAGGTGCCGGTACCAAAAAAGCAACGTCCTGGTTGGCCCAAGGACGGAATGGTTAACACAAAAGCTGAGCCTGGATATGATGCTCAGCAAATTAATCTGTGGAGTTCGACATCAGGCGATAGGCAGATCCGCTGTGAAGTAAGGGATCGTACCCTTGTCTCGGTCGTCAAGGAGCAAGGAGCCTATGTCTATGTTCAGAAGCAGTTTGACACCACGTATGCCGGATGGTGCATGAAAGGGTGGATCAGCTATACGCCTTAAAGTCAAGGTTGGTGCCTATTTGGGGATTCTGTGAAAAGGAATCTTTTTGGCCTGCTTGTTCTGGGACACTGGGACAGGGCATAAAGCCTTGGTAACCAGGTTTTTATTTTTAAAAAGCTGTCCCTGTCCCAACTGGGACAGACAGTCCGATGCCCTTGTTCTGGGACAAAAGGGCTTTTCTGGGACACTGGGACAGCCTCCGGGACAGATAAAGTATTGATTGTCAATGCCTTAGTTATTCTGTCCCGGTGTCCCAGTTTTTTTCTTTAAAAGAAAAGTAAAAAAGAATAAAGATAGATAAGGGGGAAAGGGCCCAAAAACAAAAAAACCCACTTTTTCAAGCGAGGTTTTTACGGAGTTAAGGCACAGATCACGCAGCGGCAACCCTTTCTTTTATAGCCAGCAATTGCCGGGTAAGGCGGAGCTCTACTAGAGCGTGACGCAGATCATGGAGGCTGTCCTGGTAATCAATCCGTTCCTGTTCGTGGCCCACAGCGCCTAAAACGTTGTCAACGGCAAATCCAAGACCTTCCTCCAAGGTTTCGGACTTGGTTTCCAAGAACCGGACCATGCGGTCGTAAATGGCGAGCAGCTTGGGATCCGTTTGGGCGGCAATCAGTTCAAAGTCAATCATGGCTAAAAAAGAAATGGCTGCCCGATGACAGGTGTGCTATGGCTCGTATTCGTCATCGCCCCCCTTTCGGGTATGGGCGCACCACATCGGACAGTCGGATCTTGAATTGAAGATTCATAATACGATTTTAGCATATTAAAGAATGGAAATACCCAGCAACTTGTCAAGTGTTAAGGTAAATCATCATTCTTGGCTTGCAGCAACGACCCATGAACTGCGCCGCGGCTCAGCGGCCAAGCCGATTCAATCGGGCCATTTTTCTTCCGCAAAACCCTGTGCTTTCGAGGCGGGTGTCGCTAAAGGCGATCCCGGATCCTTTCCCCAGCCATCATACCAGGACGCCAGCGCCCCGGTGCGCAGATCCAAGCGCAAAGTGACGTACACGATGCTTTGGGCCGTCCAGCGGCTCCCGGCAGCTTGATGGCTCACAAAGGCCGCCTGCTTTCCTGTTGCCGGGTGCAGTGGCCAGGCTCCCGCCAGAGCGTTGGAGCATACGCTTGGCCAGATGCCCTGCACCGTGTCGCCCTGGCCATTTACGGAAGCACAGGCCAACCGGTAGGTGTCCTCGGTCACATTGTAGCGGATCATCTGGTACGGCGCGTAAACCTTACATACTGAATCCACGGCCTATCCAGGTCCACCCATGGCCAGGAACAAATTCAACGAAGGCAGTGCTTTTCCGGCAACTGGCTCTGTCCATCCAAAAGCTGGCCAGCCCGGTGCAAGGATGTCGACGCAGCTAAAGCAATGAGCATCCGGATCAGTAGCGGCTTCAGGAATCGGGGGAAGAGCTTCAGAGCACCTGTGCTACCCGATATGCACCCAGGCTAGCAGTGCGTAAATGAGAAGAAAAGCTCCGGCATTAAGCATGCCGGCCAGACGGTGTTGGAAAAATTGGTTGCGATCTCGCATAGCGTTAAAGTTGATTCTCGGGTTTCGTCTTGGCTAAAATTGTGCCACAAACGCTCAATAATGAGCTAAACTAAGCACCCGTTGAAACTTTAATAGGTCTGCGCTTTCTGTCACTTTGTGTGCGCGGGGCATTTTCTGGCTGGTGTGCTATGCTGCTGAAGACGCGTTCTCACAAAACAGCCCAAATTATCAACAGTTAAATTTGATGTAGAATGCCAAGCAACAATGCATTCTATATTTGATGCATTGACTAACATTTAATTAATAAAATGATGATTGAATTACGATACTCATGCTTTTCTAAAACAGTTGGAGATTACTGCGTTGTGAGTAAGCAATACGCAGCAGCCTTGGCAGATAGAATTTCGCAAATTCAAGACCGCCTGGATAAAATTAATTGGGAACCGAGTCAAGGTGTGGAGAATGTTTTGGTCAGGATAGAAGTAGATGTAGACTTGCGTCGGATGCCCATTCAGATTGAAAGCATCACTGGTACAACTGATCCTTTCGTCTACCAGGCTATTGCCCAAGCATTTATGGATGAAGATGTGGAGCCAAGTTAAAAAAGCACTTTGGCGGCTTTCTTGGGGTCGGTGATGGTGATCATGTCCACTTGCTTGTCGTTATCAGCAAGCCTCCTTCG
>CAZZGS010000087.1:2052-2770 GCA_964653845.1 uncultured Bryobacter sp. | reverse complement strand
CCTTCGGTCGCGAACATCGACACGATCAACATGCGCATTGATGGCAAAACCATTCACATCAGCCCAGACAACCAACCAACTGCGTAGCTTTCGTTGGGTCATGCCGCCTTTATTGTGTCTGGTCTCTGCGTTCAATTCAATGAATTCTTCCAGCATGCCCTTGACATGAATGCCTTGCTTGGCTGTGTAGCTGCGTATGGGGTGTGCCTGGTCTTACTGCAGATCCTCAAAAAAGTCAGTAGCGCTTTCCGGGATATCATCACTAAGCTTGCGTTGCGTGTGGCTGTTCGTGGGCACCTCAAACAATCCCCATCGCATGTACCGTTGAGTGGCCAGTGTGCAAACATTTAAAAACCACATCCATTTCTGCTCGTCCCAATCATCGTAAAGCATCATGCCGAACTCGTGCCATGGCGTGTGAGTTTTGCAAAAGTATTTCGCAAATTCCACCACATAGATGCTCCGGTCAAATGCGTTGCCAGAGCCCCGTAAAGTGTAGTTGGTATCCATCCACACCTTGGGCGATTCGGAAAACGGCAGTACCAGTTCATTTTTGTACAGCTCCTTAACGGTCCATCCTTCGGTTAGGTTATTAAGGAACAGGTGCATAGGAAAACTCCTCTCCAGGTCGGGTATCCAGACATGCTTATGCAGCCTGCTCAAGCTGGAGAATGCCGCTAAAGAGCGAATATCAATCGTCCTTCCCGGTGCATAGAAT
>CAZZGS010000087.1:0-2042 GCA_964653845.1 uncultured Bryobacter sp. | reverse complement strand
GAATTGATTGCGAACTTTTCCAATGCTTTGGCCTACCAACCCCTTGCCGGTATCGCCGTTTACTTCCAGGTCATCGCGCTGCAACGCGCGATCAACGCCCAATACCATTTTCACCACCCGGGGATCCTTCCACCGGTAAAGGCAATAGCCAAGTGCGGTTAACATACCCGCAAGGCGCTTTCCGGCAACGGTTCCCCGAATGTCATCATCATCAAGCAGGAATTTATTTTCATCGCGCGGCAACTCCAAGAGCGCTTTCGCATCGTTGCCATTTACAGCCAAATTCAAAAAGCGGAAGAACTGGCATTGCTCAACCTCCTTATTGTGCAGCAACTTAAAATCGTAATCTTTAATCTGGTGCTTCCAGACCAATCCGGATACAGCATCGTTCCTTTTCAGCTCTGCAGAACTCTCTGTGATGGTCATCACGCCATTTTGAAAGCATAAATAACTGGACTTTGCATCGTGGCGAAGGATGTCTTGTTCCAGGTAGGGCAAGTGTCTCAGAATTGAATTACCGAACATCGAAGCATCCTTGCGCACCAGCATTCGATAGGCGGCCGAGTCGGGGGCCTCTTCAATGTGTTGTCGCACAAAATCAGATAACGGAAAGCAGGCTCGTTGGTCGCCAATTTTTTCAAAGCACTTTCCCTGGATCTGCACCAGGACATAAAATCCACCTATAGGGTCAATGACGCTTTCGGCCATAGCCTGGTTGTAAAACCTCGCCAAGTTGGCGATACGAAGCGCCTGTTCACCAGCCCATTGCCTGTTTTGCTCTGGCTTGGCCTGATAGCGCTGTAATGATGCAGTGAGTTCGTTTGTAGCGGTTTCTGCCAATTGGCACGTTTCCGCCCATTGCCATTGTTCTCCCTGCATAGCAGACTAGTTGACGGCCAAAAATCTGGACGAGAAGGGCAAGACGTAATCGAGCTTGCATTTTGGAGCATCACCAAGCAGGGCAGCGTTAATACTGTTATAGAGATCCTCGTCCATCTCTAAGGCGCCAATGTGTTGGAGGTGGCTTGCGCGTCTTAGCCGATCACGCTGCTTAAGGTGTGGCATGGCAACGGTGAGTTGCACGATGCGCCGATACTGTTCATGAACCAACCAACGCAATTCCAAAAGATGATCACTGCTTAGCAGCTGGTTTGGATTTTGCGTGGCTTGTTGTTTTGGGCGTCTCGCGAATAAATTCTTCAATCGTGCATCCCAACACCTTTGCTGCAGCACTAAGGTTCCACTGTTCATATTGTGGCGTGGGTCGGAGTGTTCGGTTCTGATGAAACGATTTAGTGTGTTGCGTCCCGATGTCCATACTCGCTAGCAATTGCTGCCTGATTATTTCATAATCCTTGACAGGCAAAACCTGAAGCTTTTCGTGAAGGCCGTTTTTCAGTAGCTGCGGATTGGGGATCCATTGTTTTCTGGGCATTTTGGTATCATTTTAGTAGGTGAAAAAGCAATTAAAGGCAACCAAACGCCCTTAATAGCTCAAATTTGAACAATAATAGTTCAATTATGACAGCTAAAGATTGGCGGCTGAAAATACATCAGGGGAATCGACTGGAGCAACTGCTCAGTGCAATGGACATTTCTGTAACGGAACTGTACAGGAGGACCAACATTTCGCGCAACACCATAGTAGCCAAAATCAAAGCAGAGTCCATTGAGGAGAAGTACATTTTAGCCTTCTCTGAAGCGCTTGGAATTGAGCCGGCGTATTTCGCTGGCACTGATAATCCAGACCATTTTGCAGCCATTTCGCTAACAAGTGCTCATGAAAAAATTACAACGCTAACCGCAACGGTTGACGACCTAAAAGGTCAGAACGAACTGCTTCGCAACCAGTTATCTATAAATGCACGCTATATAGATCAACTGGAGAAACAAAACGCCGCCCGCGTCAGTAGCGAGTTAGAAAAGGATGAAAAAGAACCCAAAAGAGGCTCCTAACTGCTTGATAATCAATAAAAATTGAGGCTGGGGCAAATTAGTATTTTCCGGCTTCAACCATCGCTTCAGAACAGCTTCTATGGCCA
>CAZZGS010000086.1:0-11257 GCA_964653845.1 uncultured Bryobacter sp. | reverse complement strand
GCGCTCCGACCATGCCTCACGATATCGGGCTCTAATTCCTTGCGACTTCAGCTCACCGCTGATTTCACAATGCAGCAAAACGCAACCGATCAAAGCAGTGAGCGGTAACGTTGCGACTGCTCCATCAAAACCATAACTAGCGACGAAGGCATAGGTTAGTCCAACCGTAACAATGCTCAACAAAATCTGGACTCGCAATAAGCGACCGAATGCTTGGAACCCGATCAGCGCGCCGTTTTGGTTCGCATTCATCGTCATTAGCAAGCTGGAGAAGGCCATGACTCGAATTGGCCACTTAAGGTCTCCAGAATGAAAAAGAGCTCGCGAAATCAAATCTGCTGATCCAAACACAATCGAACCGAACAAAATCCCGCTCGCAATGGCGCTGAGGTCGCACAATCCGATGACCCTGCCCGCGCGAATTGGGTCCGTGATTCGAAACTGTGCCACATATCGGGTGGCTGTAATGCCCAGCCCGAGCGTAGAAAGGCCAACAGCCGCATTCAAGGTCGCTTGAATGGCTCCGTAGCGACCAAAACTCTCAACTCCAAGGAATCTAGTTACCAAGACTATTGCCGCATACGTTCCAGCCTGTGCTCCAACCGTCCCCAGAAGTGTTTTGAGAAAACCGGAAAACTGGTGAATCAACTTCGATCTGTCGGAAGACGGAACTACGATTCCAAACCGGTCAATTGAGCTTTCGATCCAGCGTTCCATTGCCTGTTCTTTCCTGGGTTACTTTTCCAAATGCTGCCGATCATGATAAGAACTGTAGTAGCTGTAATAGCTGTAGCCCTCGGATGTATCCCGTTTCACACCATTGAGGACAAGTCCGATAACGTTCGCTCGCAAACGCTTGAGGGCTGAAAGCAGACTTCCTACCGCCTTGCGGTTGGTCTCCCCAGCCAGGCTGACAACCAATACTCCGTCCGCGATCGCCGCCATTTGCAGCGGCTCTGAGAACCCAAGTAAAGGCGGAGCATCGATAATTATCAGTTCATATTCCTTGGCGAATTCATCCAGCATGTCTCCAAGCAAAGGTCCAATCAGGTCTGCCGCCCGATGAGATGGCGGACCTGAAAAGATCACATCCAGATTGGCAACCCGTTCGATTGGCAAAGTGGCCATCTTCCATGTCATTTCACCCATCAGAACATTCGACAAGCCGCAGTCCATCTGCATCCCCAGCTTCCTGTGAATGCTTGGTCGCCGCAGGTCAGCGTCAATCAGCAGCGTGCGTTTTCCTTGCTCAGCATTCGCAATTGCCAAATGTATCGCTGTCGTACTTTTGCCTTCACTCGGACTCGCACTGGTCATCAGGATCGATTTGAGTCTAGAATCGAAGTCACCAAGTAGGATCGAACTTCTCAGGGTTCGAATTGCCTCCTCGTAGGTCGACATCGTTCGATATCCCCGGCTGTCTTTGTTCAGGGCTTTTCCCAGATTTCCCAGCGACGCCCCAGCCGTCTTGTCGCCAAGCAACGACTGCAGGGAACCGATATTTTTGACCGAAGGCAGACTTCCTATGACATCAACTCCCAACAATCGGCTGGTTTGTTCCGGATCCCGAATCGTGTTGTCCAGTGTGTCAAGCAGGACAATCACGCCAATCACGAGGATTGTTGAGAACAAAAAAGCAAGCAGCAGATTTAGCGTGATATTAGGAAACACCGATTTCAATGCGGGTCGAGCCAGATCTGCAATACGAATATTGTTGTTTTGAAAGCCGGCATTGATTCCGGCTTCTTTGATCTTGCGAACCAGTTCTTCATAGAGCTTTTTGTCTGATTCCGCCTCACGGCGGATCTGCTGGTACTCAAAGGAATGGCCGTTGATCTTGTCAAATTCAGCCTTGGTTTCTGCCACTGCACTCTTCAACATTTCTTCGCGATTCAGCGATTGCTTGAAATCCACTTCAATGCGCCCGGCGACATTACTTCTTGTGACTTCGAATTGTTGTTCCATCTCGGTAAGGTGTGAAGCGGCCTTGCGATACTCGGGATGATTTGCCCCAAACGTTGTTTTCACTTCTGAGAGCCGTTGCCGCGCTTCATTCAGCTTCTGCGTCAGAAGCACGAGTGCTTCACCCTGTACTGAGACTTGAGCCGCTTCGAGCGAGCCGCTTTGCATTGAGTTCCAGGCGGCCTCCTTCTTTACTCGATCCGATTGTCCATTCGTGTATTCCGTATTGAGTTGCAGCAAACGGGAAGAAAGGATATTCGTCTTCTCCTCGGGATTGATCACATTCATGTCGCGCTCAAAACGCAACAGGGCTTCAACGGACCGCTCCATTTTTGCCTTCAATTCATCAAGCTGCTGCTCCATGAACGTCGACAGCGAGGCAGAAGAACGAATCCTGATGTTGTAACTGTGACTGAGATAGGAGTTGGCGATAGCGTTGGATACGTCAGACGCCAGTTGCGGGTCGGCCGACCGGTAGTTGATCCACAGCAGATAAGTGTTTGGCGGGCGAGTGACCTTAAGCCGCTTCAGCAAAACCGGCGCATTCGCGGCTTTCCGGGCATATTCCGGTTGACTCGCATCGATTTGCTGTTCGCGTTCCAATAGCTTGAATTTCTGTGCCACGGGTCGCAGTACTGCGTCTGATTGGATCAGCCTTACCTGTGTTGCAAGGAACTGGTCGGCATCATTGCTACCGACGCTTCGGTTTGAATCTTGTCCCACGATTGCCGACGGTGCCTGCCGATCCACATCTACTACTGCGGTTGATTCGTAGATCGGCGTTAGCCTCACCGAGACGATATAGGTGATGGTCATGCACAAGGCTACGAATGCAGCCATCTTCCAGAGATTTAGGCGTAGCAGCCAGACATAGTGAGAGAGGGGTAACGCCTTCTCGACTGGCTCCACCTCGACCGGCCCTTGAGGCGCTTGGGCATAGTACCCGCTGGTCGATGTAAGTTGTGTGGACTGAATATCAATGGGAATGCGGGCTGGAGTGCGAATGGACATAAGACTTTCTATGTGAGTTTGAGAAATGGTTATCCGTCTGAACTAGCGTGCGACGAGGATGGCTGCCGTACCGAGGCCGGTCCCGATGCTCAGCATCCTTTCGAGACTCGTAATTGCCGCGCGCTTGCCTGTTCGATCCGGGATGTAGAGAATATCGTTAGCTCGCAACGCCACATCCGCAGACTGGCGCTTCATGATCTTGCGTAGGTCTACCGCGATCTCCGTCTTCTCGCTTTTTGAATCCTCCATCCGGTAAATGTAGGCCGTCTCGCTGGCATATGGCATCAATCCTTCAGACAAGGCCAGAGCCTTGAGAATCGTTGACTCGCTCGAATCGCGTATCGGAAAGGATCCAGGTTTTTTTACGTTTCCAACGACAAACACTTTTCCGGCCGGTGGTACACGAATTTCCTCGCCTCCCTGCAGTGCGACATTCAAATCGGGATTCGCTGCATCGATAAGCGCCTTCACCGGAATCCTGCTTGTCAATATCATCGATTGACCCCGTCCATCGGTCTTAGTACTTGTGAGCAGAATTTCCGAGCCTGCATCCTCGCTTAATCCTTCTGCTCGCGACAGTGCTTCAAGCAAATTCATTGCCCCCGATACTTGAAACGAAGTTGGTTTCTTAACCGCACCGACTATCGAAATCGGTCGGCTGCGGTATTCAATGACTGAAACCGTTACGACTGGGGAAACGAGAATTTCTTCTTCACGTAATGCTCGGACAATGGCTGCCTCCACCTCACCCGGTAGTAAGCCGGCTACAGGAATTCGGCGCTTCACCATCGGAAGGCTCAGAGAACCATCGCCCGAGACTCTCAATGTTCGAGTCAGTTCCGGTGCATCGTAAACGCTGATGCCGACAAGATCATCAACCCCAATCTTTTGTTGCGGCAAATTCGATACCGAGTCGGGCAAGGGCAGGGAATTCCGGCTGCTGCTCTGGGCATGGCAAATGGCAAGAGACACGTAGAGTGTATATAGAAATTTCATGTAGGGATCTTCGAATTGAAAAGGAGAGGGCTTGTACGGTCTACTTGCGCAGGCCGGGGATTTGCTTGTGTGCGGGCGTTTCCAAAATCGGACGCACCCAGGATCGTTCGATTTCTACAGAGATCGAACGTTGCAGCATTTCTACGGAAAGAATCAGTCGATCCGCCGATTGCGTTCGAATCAGCAAACCTTCCACTCCGCTAAGAGCTCCGGTAGCGATTCGAACTTTGTCTCCAGTGTTCAAATAAGGCCAAGGCTGTGCGTCGAGGCCAGCCAGGCTAACTGCTTCAATTGCCGACATTTCGTGCGCCGGTATGGATTCAAGCCTTCCACCGAATCCAACTGCATACTCAACCCCGGGAGTCATCAGCACGGGCAATCGCCGATTTCGATCCAGCCGGCAAAAAACGTAGCCAGGAAATAACGGAAATGCGATTTTCTTCAATCGGTCTGAGTACTTCCGGACGGTTTCATAAGTCGGCACAAAGGCTTTGTACCCTTTGTTCTCAAGAGCTACCCGTACAGACTCTTCAGCCTTTGTTCTCACCTTAAGGGCGAACCACTCCAGCTTCGAGTCCCCAACTCTGCCAGATTCTTGCAGAAACTCAGGCATTCGACTCTCTCTCTGAGTGAGGCGACAAAGTTAGTTCACCGGCCTCCAGACGTGCTACCGCCACAACTGTCCCATGTGTCGTATCGACCCAACTCGCCCATCTTTGAGAAAAATAATCAAGTTTTTTGTACGACTCCATTTCATCCTCCAATTCCGTTGAAAATTCCGCACTCACTCCAGGTGATAGTCGCGGAACGATCCCAAAAATCTCAGATTACTTGGCTGCCGCTAAACATCAACGGAACGCTCTGACCTGAAACTCGCCGTCTCACCGACCTTTTTGTCATTATTTAGACAGTTTTCACGCTATACAATTGTGGATTCCCATATGCGTTTTCTGATATTTACTCTCGGTGTCGCATTTATCCTCAAGGCTCAACTCGCCCTCGTCTCCGCACCACCGAAGCTCACAATTGGTGCCCGCACAATCGCAACTCTCACCGAAGCGGCAACCCTCAACCCCCAACTGACAGTCGTTGTCGCTCTCGACACTTTTCAGCCCGAGGATCTCAACTTCATCAGGCCCTACCTTGTGCAACTCTACTCCTCCCGCTCGGACAAGTCTCTCTTCAACAGCGTCCTTTTCATCTTCGGCGGCTTCCAGCCACTCGGCCCATACCGCAACGCAGCCGCAATGGACAAAGACCTCAAGGAGCAACTGAAGATCCCAGACGAGAAACCCCTCCCCGATGCGATCCGTTTCTACAGCACCCTTCTTTCTGCCCCGACTCCCCTTGCCGATCAGGGCTGGTCCACCGTTGTCTACGCCGCTCGATTTCCGGCTTTGCCTGAACCTGTCCGCGATTATGCACAAGCTTGGCTCGCCCGCGCTTTCGCCGCACGCCGCATCCGGCCTTTGTTTTGGACTCCCGATGACACCCCGGTCTTCCCGGCTCTCTCCCGCCAATTCCGAGCCTCGCTCGATCCGGATTCGGGCCCGTTGCTCTCTGCATCCTGGACTCCGCCCTCGCTAGCCGACGGCTTCCACATCTTGCCTCTTACCCTGACTGAAGACAATCAGCCGCCTCTGCAAAGTCTGGAATTCGCCCAACACCCCGATTTCGCGCTGCCTCCCTTGTCCGACTACCTCAAGCTCCGCCAGGCCGTCGCCGCCCGGGCTCCTCTCGATCAACTCACCCTCGCTCTCGCCATCAATCCACGAGACCCCGAAGGCATCCGTCTAGCAGCCAACCAAGCCCTCGAACTCAAAGACAACGATGCCGCCATCCGCTGGCTCACCCTCGTCACAGAAGACGAGCCCCAAAACCCGCAACGCTGGCGCGAACTGGCCAATTCCCTCTATGATCGTGGTCCACAGGTAGATGCCGAATCTGCCCTCGCTCGTGCCCATCAACTCAACCCAGGCGACCCCCGCCTTGCCGAGCGTTACGGCCGTGTCCGCCTCACTCTTCGCGATATCCCAGGTGCCTTGGCCCTCTTCGACAAGAGCCTTTCTCTCGACCCCGGCAACGAAACCCTCTGGTGGATTTGCGCCGATCTTGCCCGTGATACGCGCGACGAAACCCGCGAGTTGCAATCCCTCGAGCATGCCCTCGCGATCAACGGAACCCGCCTCGACCGCCGCACTCGCACCATCACTCTCCTGCTCAAGTCCAATAAAACTGACACCGCCCGCGCCTATGTTGACGCCGTAGCCGATTCACTGCCGACTCAGGTTCCCGTGCTCACCGATTACGCCCAATTCCACGAAAAGCTCTCCGACCCAACCCGTGCCCTCATCCTCTGGCGGCAAACCTTCTCGATCAATCCCGCCTACGAGCGCGGCTACTATGAATCCACCCGGCTCCTGACCAATACCAAAAACCACAAGGAGGCCCTGTTCATCGCCGTCGCAGGTATCGAAAAGAATCCCGATTCGGTTCGACTCCACCTCGCCCGGGCTGGTCTGCTCGAAGATCTCGGCCAGCCCTACGAAAGCCGCCGCCAGCTCGCCGCTGCCGCAAGCCGTCTTTCACACATTGACCTGCTCCAGCGCCGTGCCACCCAGGAAGATCTCTACGGCAAGTCCGCCGCAGATGCATACCAGGCCCTTGCTCAAGCCCAGGAGAAAGCCAAGTCCCCCCAACTCGCCACAACCCTCAACAGAGGTTTAATAGTGGCTCTTCGCGACAACGACCGTCCCCGTATCGCCTGGTTCCAAAGCAAGCTCCCACCTGCCGTCAGGCCCAAGCCGGCAAACGCTCTAACTCTTCCGCCCTCAACAACCGCCATTCCAGGAGGCCCCGACGGTCTGGCCTTCGCAGCCCACATGAAGAAGACTTCCAGCTCCACAACCTTCTTCAACGAATACACCCGCACCATTTCACACCAATTTTCCAATCGAGAAAAAAAGCTCTTTGAAGACTTCCGCGACGAAATCCTCACTTATCTCTCCAAAGTCCACCAACTGGAGACCTTCGGCCGTAAGGTAGAGGACACCTTTGTAATCGAACTCTCCGTTCGCGACAAAAACGCCCGCCGCAACACCGAGCGCCTCGTCGAATTCCTCGGTTACAAGCTCAAAACCAATGGCAACAAGATCTCGCTCGACGCCGGAGAAAAGAAGCAGCAGGCCCGTAAACAGGACATCCTCAACGCTCTCGGTCTTGATCCCGTCGGGATGGAAGAGGCAATCGAGGCAGGCAAAGATTACAAACTTGAATTCGAATCCGCCCCCGCCAGCATCCTCTTCGGCGAAATCACCTGGGTTCGCGAATTCGCTTCCAAAGGCCTGCCCACCGGTGGCTTTGTGGCATTCCTGGTTCAAGAACCTTCCGTCGCAAAACTCTACGCCGGCCTTTCCGCTGCCGAACCCAAAGCCGCCGAAATCCTCGCCACCCGCATTGGCCTTCGCAAGCTTTCTACCGATAATCTGCCCGACCTGCTCTATTCATACGGCTCAGCCATGGCCTTAAATTCGCAAGGCCTTCCCGTCGTCCCAGGCGGAGACTCAGCCCGCGACATCTGGCAATCCCTCACCCAGGCCAACCCGAAAGATCCCGCTCAGTTCTACTCCCAACTCCTCCATCGCGACAACGGCAAACTCCTCGCTTTCTTCTCCGCGTTGGGCCAACTCCAGCCCCTCCGCCAGCGCTTTTTCACTCGTTCGGAAGATCGCACCGCCGCCTACTACAACCTCTTCAAAGACTCCCCCGAAATGAAAATCGGCCCTGGAAAACGCACTCGCGAAGCTCCTTTCCTTGATTTCCTACGGGAAATCCCCATCGCAGAAGACCTCACTGTCGCCTGGCCCGGCAGCGCAGAAGTATGGACGGTTGCCAAAGGCAACTCCAGCATCGACAAAACGCAACGCATGATGCGCAAAGTCGATAAGGCTGTGGCACCTGCTGCCGAAGACGAAATCCTGCTCAAGCTCGCCCGCCTGCGATATGGCGTTAGTGGCCAAAAAGTCTCTCAGGTCGACAACTTCCTGGCTGTCGCCCGCATCGACGCCCTGCGCAAAACACCTCTCACTGAAACCGAAGCCCTCCTTCTTGCCCAAAGCCTCAACGATTGTGGCGGCGTCTATCCTTACTTCGCCAGATTCACTGAACTTCGTGAGCGGGATTTCACCCTCTTCCTCCGCTTCGCCGCTCGCGTCAAGAACCTCAAAGACCTTGAGGCCAACCACCTCCTCGCCCATTTCTATGCCGTCACGGAACTCGTCGATCTCCTCCGCGTCCAGGGCAGTTTGAGTCCCCAGACTGCCGCTACCCTCTTCAGCGATCTCTGCGAAAAACTCAGCGCCCCTGGTGCCGCTTCCACTTGGGCCACAAGCACGGCTTCGGTTCTCAACGCCACTCTTAAAGCAACCAAATCGTCTGGCAACTGGATCGATGCCCTCGCCGGTCCCGCCGCACTCCATCATCGTGAAGACATCACGAAAGTGCTTGCCGCTCAAAAGGCACCGGATCTTCCAAAAATGTTGGCCCTGATCGAGCATGCCCGCCAAATCGCCACCAAACCAGCCGAAGCTGCTGCAGCTATCGAGAAGCTCTACGCCGAAATGCCACGCATTGAGCTCACCAAGAACCAGAAGTATCGCGGCGAGCTACGCCAAATGATCGAACTCTACAATGCTCCGGCAGTCCCCCGTCTTCTCCTCGAAACCAAAAAGAAGGCCGCCAATAAAAAGCCCAACCCGAAGGATTTCGAAAAGCTCTCTGGCGAACTGCTCGAAGCCTTGGCCGCACCCCTTGCTCTGGCCGCCCTTTCTCTCGACTATGCCTACGTGCTCAGACCCACAGATCTCTCCGCCATGGAGGACCCCCTCCTCGTGCGCAAACATGAATTTATCGAACTGAACTCCAACCTCAAACAGTTCACCTTGTTCCCCAATGCAGCCTTCGATATTCATGAGCAGGAAGGCGGTGGATTCGGCAAAGGTTCACTCTCCGGTCTAGGCTACATCGCAGGCAAGGTATCCCGTGCCGGCCAAGCTTCCTCGGGCGTTAGCGCCCCAGTGCAGGTAATGCAAACGGCCACTCTCCGTTCCACTCCCCTCTGGCAACTCACAACGCAAGACCTCCGCGCATTCAAAATCCGCGTTCTCGCCGCCCGTGAATGGATCGTCGACGCCTCACGCAGCGATACTCTCCGCCAGCAACTCGATCTCGCCACCATTGGCCTCATCGCTCCTAACCGGCGTAGCCGCCTCAGCACCGCCCTGGCAGCGGGAGAGGTCCAGGTAGCCTGGGAACTCCTCTCGCTCTCCGACCTATACTGGCTCGGCAACCGAGTCCCCAGCCAAGCCGTCTGGACTACTCCCTTGCGGCCCCACCTCGAAGCCGCCAAGCCCGAACACCTCAACCTCCTGGCTTCTCACTCCAACCTGGAGCCGCTTCCTCCTTACGAGGACTACGAGATGATCCTGATCCCCGACCGCCTTGCCGAACGTGTTTCCGAATTCAAGTTCTCCCTCGCCTGGCTGGCCGATCATGAAGGGCTCACTCCCATTCAACTCGCAAATGCCTCGGATGCCCTCCTCAATCGCGCCCTCTCTGGCCTCAAAATGACCGACCTGACAGACTGGCACTCGGCTCTCCAGGCTTGGGAAAAACTGCATTCTTCCTGGCTTGAAAGCACAAAATGAAACTCATTTACTGTCTGCCTCTCCTGCTCCTGAATGCCCAGGATCCACCTGTCACCTTCGGAGTTTCCACTCGCCTGGTGGAGGTTTACGCCACAGTCCTGGACAAAAGCGATCACCCAATCCGCGGCCTCGCCCGTGACGCCTTCGAGGTATTAGATGGCGGCAAGCCCCAGCAACTGGTGGCTTTCGGCTCCAGCAGCGACTCTCTCTCCCTGGCTGTCCTGCTCGACACCACTGGCAGTATGCGCGATGCCCTCCCGGTCGTTAAAAACGCAACCAACCTCATGATCGACCAGTTGCGCGACAACGATTCTGTTGCTATCTATGGCTTCTCCAATGGCATCGAACTGTTACAGGACTTCACTCAGGACAAACGGGCCGCCAAGCTCACCGTGAGGCGCCTGCGCGCTGAAGGTGCCACTGCACTTTTCGATGCTCTCACCAGAGTTTCTCAGGATTTGACATCGAGACAAGGCAAGCGAGCCGTCGTTGTCTTCACCGACGGAGAAGATAACTCCAGCGTGCTGAACATGGAGTCGGCGGTCCTCCGCGCCCGTAAGTCCGGTGTCCCGGTTTATGCCATTGCCCAGGGAGACGCGCTAAAGGCCCCCAGGCTGGTCAAAGCTCTGCAGTCACTCAGCGAGAATACTGGCGGCAAACTCTTCAAAGCCCAGAAATCCTCGCAGATGGACGAGATCTTCCAGGCAATCTCCGCCGACCTTCAGGCCAGCTACTTACTTTCCTTCCGCCCTCCAACAGTCGGTAAAGGCGAATGGCGTCCAATTCGAGTGACTGTCAAAACTGAAAACAACTATAAAGTCCACTGCCGCGAGGGATATTATGCTGATTGAGCACAACTAAGTTGTGCCTCGATTTGAGGGTGCAGTGACTTAGAAACCGATCAATCATGGCTTGGTAGCACTCCACCTCGACATCAAGAGAGCCAGCATGTCCGCAGAATCCCACGGCTGCAAACAAAGGCCCCGTCATCCAGTGGCCCCAGCGTTTCCTCGATTGGCTAACACCGTGCAATAGCGCTTCGTAATTGATATCTTCGTAGTGCACGAACACACAGCATGAGACAGCTAACTGCGGTATTAATCGTATCGATTCAGCGGCCTCTCCAGAAGACTCCGTCGCCCCTCTCGGTACATACACGACCGGTGAGCGCCGCCACTGGGCCTTCCAGCCCCGTCGCGATACTCCGCCTACCATAGCCACTGGCAACCCCATCGATACGTACATCCTCGCCAGCCTCCGCAAGGCCAACCTTTCACCTGCCCCGGAATCCGACCGCGCCACTCTGGTCCGCCGCGCCGCCTACGACCTCCACGGCCTCCCACCCACCACCAGCGAAACCGAAGCTTTAATCAACGACAAATCTTCAAAGGCCTACGAAAACCTGATCGATCGCCTCCTCGCCTCTCCACGCTACGGCGAGCAATGGGCACGCCATTGGCTCGACGTCGTCCGCTTCGCCGAATCCGACGGCTACGAGTACGACACCCACCGTCCCGACGCCTACCGTTACCGCGATTACGTAATCCAGAGCTTCCAGCAGGACAAACCCTACAACCAATTCA
>CAZZGS010000085.1:7536-11280 GCA_964653845.1 uncultured Bryobacter sp. | reverse complement strand
CGTGCACATTCACAACCAGGATGATCGGTGTTGGTTGAGGAAACCTGTAAACAAGCTCGCATCCGATCCGTAAATTCATGCAAATACCTTCTATCTGCTCTAACGGATCTGCTTGCCATACAAAGCGTTTCAGCCTTCCAAGTATGACACTTTAAAGCTCCGTGAGTCAGTTGAGTAGCTTTACACTGGAAGCGATATGAAGATCCCGATGTCAATCCAACTCAAGCAGGGCGAAACCTTGATTCAACTGGAAACGGAAGTGCCTGCCTGGCCGGCAGATCTTCAAGGCTTGCTGCCCATTTTTCGTTCCCTTACAGACAAGTTGGTCACCATCGCCATCGACGCAGCTGCAACTGAGAACAAAGCGATTTCCTGTAAAACCGGCTGCACAGCATGTTGCTACATGGCGGTTCCGGTCTCAGAACCTGAAGCGTACCGCTTGCGTGATGTGGTCGATGCAATGCCCGAGCAGCAACGATCCGCCGTCCAGGCCAGATTCGCCGCAGCCATGGATGTATTCCGCAACAGTGGCTTAATCCAGGATATGTTCCAGCGCCCTCGCACTGAAGAAGATATCCCAAAGTTCATGGCTGGCCTCCATGCATACTTTGCCAAGTGGCACCCTTGTCCCTTTCTAGAGAATGATCGGTGTTCAATATATGAGGAGCGACCCCTGATTTGCCGTGAATTC
Organism: uncultured Bryobacter sp.; assembly: GCA_964653845.1. Classification (GTDB taxonomy): domain Bacteria; phylum Acidobacteriota; class Terriglobia; order Bryobacterales; family Bryobacteraceae; genus Bryobacter. Next base: position 10,589 of record CAZZGS010000085.1, on the reverse strand, counting down.
ATGGTTAGCTCTCCCCCCGAGAATTGTTCAAATATCCAAGGCGAAGGCGTGGAACGGTTAGTGGTGCCATCTCGCCCCAGCCGAGCGCTCGCCATGATCGCCTCGCAACAGCACGAATCTCGGGACGCAGTTCTGCCGCTCATTCAAATTCTCGAATGGACCAGCGAAAATCGAGATCTCAGCGAAGAACTCTTCGCCCCTGAATGGGTGGCTCAATTTGGGGCGGCCCTCCAGAACAAGGCGAACGAATCGCTGCAGACCGGTGAGCTCTAAACTGAAACCCATGCACATTCCGATGACGGTCCAACTCCAACTTGGCGAAGCCTCGATTCAGATCGAAGTAGATGTACCTTTTGACCCAGTGGATCTTCCAGCCATGCTGCCCTCTTTCCGTTTGATTGCCGATCAACTCGTAGATGTCGCGATTGTCAAAGCTGCCGGTGAGAACAAACATATCTCCTGCAAGAAAGGCTGTGGGGCCTGTTGCCGTATGGCTGTTCCCGTCTCCGAACCTGAAGCCCACCGCTTGCGCTCGGTAGTAGATGCGATGCCTGAACCGCAGAAATCCAAGGTACAGGAGCGATTCGCTGCCGGCATGGATGCTTTTCGCAGCACCGGTTTGCTCACCAACATGTTTCAGCGTGTCCGTGGACAAGAAGAAGAGCGAAACGCCATTGCCAACCTCGATGCCTACTTTGCCAAAGGTATGCCCTGCCCATTTCTCGAAGAAGAATCCTGCTCGATTTATGACGAGCGCCCTCTCATCTGCCGGGAATTCCTGGTTGTGTCACCCGCAGAAAACTGCGCCAACATTGATGGCGCTGGGGTAGAGCGGATCCCCACCCTCGCCCGGCCTGGCGATGCCCTGATCCTGATCGCATCTAATCCCAACGAAAAGCGGGTCGCGTCGATGCCAATGATTCAGATTCTCGAGTGGACAAGCGAGCACCCAGACCAGGGAGAAGCAAATATGGGGCCGGAATGGATGAGTCTCTTTGCCCAAACTCTTCAGACCAGGGCCAACAACATCATTTAGCCAGCCTCAGGCAAAAGCAAAAAATAGCTCAATTCTGAAGAATTTAATGCCGATGCTCGTAGAACAAAGCCCAATCTCGATGAAACCGATCCGCCCCCGCCCACTTCCAACGATTGACTGGGGTTGCGCAGAGGACTATCATCTAGGTAGCTCCCGAAGTCTCTGTTGGGAAGGGAAAACAGTATGAAAGCAAAGCGCTTAATTCAATTTCTAGTCGGATCGTCACTGGCTTTGTCGCTAGTAACAGCCCCGGCACTCGCGCAAAAGGTCAAAAAGAAGGACGCCGAGCAGGGCGATCGCGAAACCATTGCGAAGCCGCTCAGCGCCCGTGATCAAAAACGTCGCGAAGACAAACTCCGTAAGGAACTCGAAACTCCTTTCCGTAAATGGCTTAACGAAGACGTTTTCTATATCATCACCGACGAAGAAAAAACCTCCTTCAAGCGCCTCAGCACCGACGAAGAGCGCGAACAGTTCATCGAACAGTTCTGGCTCCGTCGCGATCCCACTCCCGACACGCAGGAAAACGAGTACAAAGAAGAACATTACCGCCGAATCGCTTATGCCAATGAGCGGTTTGCCAGCGGCATCCCCGGCTGGAAGGCCGACCGTGGCCGTATCTACATCACCTTTGGTCCCCCGGACGAAATCGAAGATCATCCTAGCGGCGGCACCTACCAGCGGCCCATCGAAGAAGGCGGCGGCACAACCTCAACCTTCCCCTTTCAGAAATGGCGTTATCGCTACCTCGACGGCATCGGAAATGACGTCATGATCGAATTTGTCGACACCACCATGACCGGCGAATTCCGAATGACTATGGACCCGTCTGAAAAAGACGCTCTCCTCTACGTCCCCAACGCCGGTCTCACCATGTTTGAACAGATGGGCATGTCGAGCAAGAACGACCGCTTCACCCGTACCGACGGCACCCGCCTCGGCACTGGCAACCAAGCCCTGCCCCAGCGCATGAATCAGTTCGAGCGCCTCCAGCAGTTTGCTCTCCTCCAGAAGCCGCCCGCAGTCAAATTCAAAGATCTCGAAGCCAGCGTTAACTCGAAGGTCACCTTCAATGTTCTTCCGATCCTGGTACGCACCGACTTTGTGCGCCTCACCAATTCCACCGTCATGACCTACATCACCATTCAGATGAACAAGGGCGACCTGCAGTTCAAGTCCACCGACAGCATCTCGAAGGCCATGGTCAATATCTACGCGCGCATCACCTCAATGACTCGCCGCGTCGTTAACGTCTGGGAAACCCCGGTCGTCATTGAAACCCCCTCTGTCATGCTTGCTGAAGCCTCCAAAGGCAAGGCCATCTACCAGAACGCTGTACCGCTGCCCCCCGGCACCTACCGCGTCAACGTCGTCGCCAAAGACGTTGTCGGTGGCAACATGAACAACTACGAAATGGCCATCACAGTGCCGCGCTTTGAAGACGAACGCCTCGGTGCCTCCAGCCTGATCCTGGCTGACATGATCGAAAAGGTTCCTACCAAGAACATCGGTGCAGGCCAGTTCGTCATCGGTACCTCACAGGTCCGCCCACGTCTGAATGACGCTTTCACCCAGAACGAGAAGATGGGCATCTACCAGGCGCTCTACAATTTCATGCCCGACGAAAAGACTCAGAAGCCCCTCGGCAGCGTCTCCTACGAAATCTCGAAGGCTGACGGCGGCGAGAAGGTCATCGAGTTTACCGAAGCACTTTCGGAGATCCCTGGCGCTTCAGCCACTCAGGTCACAATTGAGAAACTTCTCCCACTTCAAGGTTTTGCTCCCGGGCGATATACTCTCAAATTAAAGGTTACCGACCAGAACAGCAATCAGTCGTTGGTTCAGACCGCGAACTTTAGCGTCGCGGCCGACACAAATGTTCGCGCAAGCTTGAAGGAGTAGTCACACCGTCCCTATGCGGTTGCGAGCGTCACATCGTTCCGCGACTTTTATACCTGGCCTCTTGCTGGGCATTCTGATCGTGTGTTCACCGATGGAGGCAGCCACGGCTACACGT